>NZ_JAENDM010000042.1:0-36813 GCF_019375075.1 Escherichia sp. XD33 | reverse complement strand
GAGGTCGTGGTATGGATGACGGATGGCTGGCCGCTGTATGAATCCCGCCTGAAGGGAAAGCTGCACGTAATCAGCAAGCGTTACACTCAGCGAATTGAGCGGCATAACCTGAATCTGAGGCAGCACCTGGCACGGCTGGGACGGAAGTCGCTGTCGTTCTCAAAATCGGTGGAGCTGCATGACAAAGCCATCGGGCATTATCTGAACATAAAACACTATCAATAAGTTGGAGTCATTACCTGCTTCATGATACAAATGGATTCTCATTATCTGAACAATACGCAGCACGTCTATGACAAAGGGCGAGTTATGCAAACTGAGCAACAGCGAGCCGTAACACGGCTTTGTATCCAGTGTGGATTATTTCTTTTGCAACATGGTGCGGAAAGCGCGTTGGTTGATGAGCTTTCCTCACGACTGGGTCGGGCGCTGGGAATGGACAGCGTCGAAAGTTCTATCTCTTCGAACGCCATAGTGCTGACAACCATTAAAGATGGGCAATGCCTGACATCGACACGTAAAAATCACGATCGCGGCATTAATATGCATGTGGTGACTGAAGTCCAGCACATTGTGATTCTTGCGGAGCATCATCTGCTGGATTACAAAGGCGTAGAGAAACGATTTAGCCAAATTCAGCCATTACGTTACCCAAGATGGCTGGTAGCCTTAATGGTTGGCCTTTCTTGCGCCTGTTTCTGTAAACTCAATAACGGTGGCTGGGATGGTGCCGTCATCACCTTCTTTGCCAGTACGACCGCGATGTATATCCGCCAGCTGCTGGCACAACGTCATCTTCATCCACAGATCAACTTTTGCCTTACCGCTTTCGCCGCCACCACCATTTCCGGATTGCTTTTGCAACTCCCCACTTTCAGCGATACACCCACCATTGCGATGGCCGCCAGCGTTCTGCTGCTGGTGCCGGGCTTTCCGTTGATTAATGCCGTCGCCGATATGTTTAAAGGCCACATCAATACCGGACTGGCACGCTGGGCGATCGCCAGTCTGCTGACGCTGGCTACCTGCGTCGGCGTGGTGATGGCACTGACGATTTGGGGGCTACGCGGATGGGTGTGATCGAATTTCTGTTAGCGTTGGCGCAGGATATGATCCTCGCCGCCATTCCTGCGGTCGGCTTTGCGATGGTGTTCAACGTTCCCGTTCGGGCGTTACGCTGGTGTGCGCTGCTTGGCGCGATTGGTCATGGTTCACGAATGATCTTAATGACCAGCGGGCTGAATATTGAGTGGTCAACTTTTATGGCTTCTATGCTGGTCGGCACCATTGGTATTCAATGGTCGCGCTGGTATCTGGCGCATCCGAAAGTGTTTACCGTGGCGGCCGTTATCCCTATGTTCCCGGGCATATCGGCTTATACCGCAATGATTTCGGCGGTAAAAATCAGCCAGTTAGGTTACAGCGAACCGTTGATGATTACCCTGTTAACCAACTTTCTTACAGCTTCATCGATTGTTGGTGCGTTATCCATCGGTCTTTCCATTCCTGGATTATGGTTGTACCGCAAGCGCCCTCGCGTATAAAATTGCCTCGCTTAAGCACACGGATGAGAGACAGCCTCCTCTCCTCCGTGTGTTACTATAAAAGTTATCTCCCTTCTCGTTCATCGTTCCATATTTGAGAAACAGTATGTCTTCCAGAGTTTTGACCCCGGACGTCGTTGGTATTGACGCCCTGGTACACGATCACCAAACCGTTCTGGCAAAAGCTGAAGGCGGTGTGGTTGCCGTATTTGCTAACAATGCCCCGGCGTTTTATGCCGTCACGCCTGCACGCCTGGCTGAACTGCTGGCGCTGGAAGAAAAGCTGGCGCGTCCGGGAAGCGATGTCGCTCTGGACGATCAACTCTATCAGGAACCGCAAGCCGCTCCCGTTGCTGTCCCCATGGGGAAATTCGCCATGTATCCGGACTGGCAACCCGATGCCGACTTTATCCGCCTGGCGGCGCTATGGGGCGTGGCGCTAAGAGAGCCGGTGACCACCGAAGAACTGGCCTCATTCATTGCCTACTGGCAGGCGGAAGGTAAAGTCTTTCACCATGTGCAGTGGCAACAAAAACTGGCGCGCAGCCTGCAAATCGGTCGTGCCAGCAACGGCGGACTGCCGAAACGAGATGTGAATACGGTCAGCGAACCTGACAGCCAAATTCCACCAGGATTCAGAGGGTAACGATGAAAAACGTTGGCGACCTGATGCAACGCCTGCAAAAAATGATGCCTGCCCATATCAAACCTGCATTCAAAACGGGTGAAGAGCTACTGGCCTGGCAGAAAGAACAAGGGGCGATCCGCTCCGCCGCTCTCGAACGTGAAAATCGGGCGATGAAAATGCAGCGCACCTTTAACCGCTCCGGTATTCGTCCACTGCATCAGAACTGCTCCTTTGAGAACTATCGCGTTGAGTGTGAAGGGCAGATGAATGCGTTAAGCAAAGCGCGCCAGTATGTCGAAGAGTTTGACGGCAACATCGCCAGCTTCATCTTTTCTGGTAAGCCAGGAACCGGCAAAAACCATCTGGCGGCGGCAATCTGCAACGAGCTGCTGCTACGCGGTAAATCCGTATTGATCATCACCGTGGCCGATATTATGTCGGCGATGAAAGATACCTTCAGGAATAGCGGTACCAGCGAAGAACAACTGCTTAACGATCTGAGCAACGTTGATCTGCTGGTGATCGATGAGATCGGCGTGCAGACCGAATCGAAATACGAAAAAGTGATCATCAACCAGATCGTCGATCGCCGCTCTTCTTCCAAACGCCCAACCGGGATGCTGACCAACAGTAATATGGAAGAGATGACCAAGTTGCTGGGCGAACGCGTGATGGACCGTATGCGCCTGGGTAACAGTTTGTGGGTGATCTTCAACTGGGATAGCTACCGTAGCCGGGTAACAGGTAAAGAGTATTAATCCCCGTTTCTGGCGGTATACTGCGACACAATTCCACCTTGAGTAATGATGATGAAAACTGTTAAACATCTTCTGTGCTGTGCCATTGCCGCCAGCGCATTAATTTCCACCGGGGTGCATGCTGCGTCCTGGAAAGATGCGCTCTCCAGCGCCGCCAGCGAACTTGGCAACCAAAACAGCACGACACAGGAAGGCGGTTGGTCGCTCGCGTCATTAACTAACTTGCTTAGCAGCGGGAACCAGGCCTTAAGCGCAGATAACATGAACAACGCCGCAGGCATTCTGCAATACTGCGCGAAGCAAAAGCTGGCGTCGGTAACCGATGCCGAAAACATCAAGAACCAGGTGCTGGAAAAGCTGGGCCTGAACAGTGAAGAACAAAAAGAAGACACCAACTATCTGGATGGCATTCAGGGTTTGCTGAAAACCAAAGATGGTCAGCAACTCAATCTGGATAACATCGGAACGACTCCGCTGGCAGAAAAGGTGAAAACCAAAGCCTGCGATCTGGTGTTAAAGCAGGGGCTGAACTTCATTTCCTGAACCGCGAAACGCCGCGTTTTAGCTGTTACCCGGCTGACGCGGCTCTCTCCTGCCCTTTTCCCTGCTCCTGGACGGTTTTCCCCCTGTTACACGGGAAGCGACCGCGATCAAAAAAGTCTGTTTATAAACTAATTCCTAACAACATCGCATTTTTTTGACACTAGAATTGCAGCAATATGGCGACGCCATTACATTGTGCTTCTCAAAAAGCTTAAACGTTGGCTAAACGGCCCGGTTTAGTGAGGATCGCCCGTTGTCAGAACTACTCTCTTTCGCCCTTTTTCTCGCCTCTGTGCTGATTTACGCATGGAAAGCGGGACGTAACACCTGGTGGTTTGCAGCCACATTAACGGTGCTGGGGCTATTTGTCGTTTTAAATATCACCCTGTTTGCCAGCGACTATTTTACTGGCGCTGGTATTAACGACGCGGTTCTCTATACCTTAACCAACAGCCTGACCGGTGCTGGCGTCAGCAAATACATCCTGCCGGGTATCGGCATTGTGCTGGGGCTGACAGCGGTGTTCGGTGCGCTGGGCTGGATCCTGCGCCGTCGTCGCCATCATCCGCACCATTTTGGTTACAGCCTGCTGGCGCTCTTACTGGCGCTGGGTTCGGTGGACGCCAGCCCGGCATTTCGTCAGATAACGGAACTGGTGAAATCCCAGTCACGCGATGGCGACCCGGACTTTGCGGCTTATTATAAAGAGCCGTCGAAAACTATCCCTGACCCGAAACTCAACCTGGTTTATATCTACGGCGAAAGTCTCGAGCGGACCTATTTTGATAACGAAGCTTTCCCGGATCTCACGCCTGAACTGGGCGCGTTGAAAAATGAAGGCCTGGATTTCAGCCACACGCAGCAGCTGCCGGGAACAGATTACACGATTGCGGGCATGGTGGCTTCTCAGTGCGGCATTCCGCTTTTTGCCCCATTTGAAGGTAACGCCTCCGCTTCTGTTTCCAGCTTCTTCCCGCAGAACATCTGTCTGGGCGATATCCTGAAAAACTCGGGTTATCAGAACTATTTCGTGCAGGGCGCGAATCTGCGTTTTGCCGGTAAAGATGTGTTCCTGAAGTCGCATGGCTTCGACCACTTATACGGCTCAGAAGAGCTGAAAAGCGTGGTAGCCGACCCGCACTATCGCAACGACTGGGGATTCTACGACGATACCGTTCTCGATGAAGCGTGGAAAAAGTTTGAAGAGCTTTCCCGCTCAGGTCAGCGATTCTCACTGTTTACCCTGACAGTCGATACCCATCACCCGGATGGTTTTATCTCGCGTACCTGTAACCGCAAAAAATATGATTTTGACGGTAAGCCGAACCAGTCATTCAGCGCGGTAAGTTGCAGCCAGGAGAATATCGCGGCGTTTATCAACAAAATCAAAGCGTCACCGTGGTTTAAAGATACTGTCATCGTCGTCTCTTCTGACCATTTAGCGATGAACAACACGGCGTGGAAATACCTCAATAAGCAGGATCGCAATAACCTGTTTTTTGTCATTCGTGGCGACAAGCCGCAGCAAGAGACGCTGGCAGTGAAGCGTAACACGATGGATAACGGCGCGACGGTGCTGGACATTCTCGGTGGCGATAACTATCTCGGACTTGGTCGTAGCAGTTTATCCGGGCAGTCAATGTCGGAAATCTTCCTCAATATCAAAGAGAAAACATTGGCGTGGAAGCCGGATATCATCCGCCTGTGGAAATTCCCTAAAGAGATGAAAGAGTTCACCATCGACCAGCAGAAAAACATGATTGCCTTCTCGGGTAGCCATTTCCGTTTGCCGCTGCTGTTGCGGGTTTCAGACAAACGCGTGGAACCGCTGCCGGAAAGCGAATACTCAGCACCGCTGCGTTTCCAGCTGGCCGATTTCGCTCCACGCGACAATTTCGTCTGGGTTGACCGTTGCTACAAGATGGCACAACTCTGGGCTCCGGAACTGGCACTTTCCACCGACTGGTGTGTCTCGCAGGGGCAGCTTGGCGGTCAGCAAATTGTTCAGCATGTTGACAAAACAACATGGCAGGGCAAAACGGCATTTAAAGATACGGTCATCGACATGGCGCGTTACAAAGGCAATGTCGATACGCTGAAGATTGTTGATAACGATATTCGCTACAAAGCCGACAGTTTCATCTTCAACGTCGCCGGTGCGCCAGAAGAGGTGAAACAGTTTAGTGGGATTTCCCGTCCAGAGTCGTGGGGCCGCTGGTCCAACGCGCAGCTGGGCGATGAAGTAAAAATCGAGTACAAGCATCCGCTGCCGAAGAAATTTGACCTGGTGATTACCGCCAAAGCATACGGCAATAACGCCAGCCGTCCTATTCCGGTACGCGTAGGCAATGAAGAACAAACCCTTGTGCTGGGCAATGAAGTGACCACCACCACACTGCATTTCGATAACCCAACCGATGCCGACACACTGGTAATTGTGCCGCCGGAACCTGTCTCAACCAACGAAGGGAATATCCTCGGACACTCGCCGCGTAAGCTCGGGATCGGCATGGTGGAAATTAAAGTTGTGGAACGTGAAGGGTAATTCCTGACTGATGTGTAGGTCGCATAAGGTGCGACCTACACACCTTCTCCGGCCTACAAAACATCATTGAGAAACAGAAAAAAACAGCGCCCAACACTTCCCCGGACGCTGCATGGCAACTTTAATAATCTCGCCTTATCAGAAAGTAATTACACCTTTAATTAACTCACGATTGTTAATCACATCGCGCTCGTAGGTTTCTGCCAGCGTGGCGAACGGATAGCGATGGGTTAACATCATGTCAGCAGTGATTTTTCCTTCCGCCATCAGTCGACCGACTTTAGCAAAATCTTCCGGCGTGGCGTTGCGGCTGCCCATCATCGTCGTTTCTTTTTTATGGAATTCCGGATCGGAGAACTGCAACTCACCTTTAAACAGGCCGACAAATACCACCGTGCCGCCGTGACGAATCAGATTCACGGTGTTATTCATCGCATGTTGATTACCTGTCGCGTCGATCACTTTCTGCGCCAGCGAACCACCAAACTGCGCCCGCAACTGCGCGTCAAAATCTTCGGCTGACGGGTCCAGCACGGGCAACTCCAGACGCGTTGCCACATGTTCACGGCGCGCCGGACTGGTATCCGCCACCACCACCTGTGCGCCATCGGCTTTAGCGATTGCCGCCGCGCCCAGACCGATTGGCCCCGCCCCGACCACCAGCACCTGCTCGCCGGGAGCAATGGCTGCGCGACGCACCGCATGAGCGCTAATAGCGAAAGGTTCAATCAATGCGGCCGCCTGCGGGTCAATACCGTCTGCGGGCAAAATGTTCGCCACCGGCACGCTCAAATACTCACTAAAACCGCCATCCTGATGCACGCCAATGACTGAAATTTTTTCACAGCAATTGGTACGCCCGCTTTTACACGCCGGGCATTGCTGACAAGAAATATACGGAATTACCGCAACTTGCTGTCCGATATTAAAATTGTGAATGTTTTTTCCTGATTCAATAATCTCCCCACATATTTCATGGCCTAAAACGCGTGGATAGCTAAAAAATGGTTGATTGCCCGCCCAGGCATGAATATCTGTACCGCAAATCCCGACGGTTTTAATTTTAATTAATGCTTCATTATCGCCTGGCACCGGTCTTTCCCGGACTGTCCATACTAAATTCTTTATTTCCTGACAAATTAATACTTTCATTGTGGACATGATTCACCGCTCCTTTTATTTTATGACTTTCAGATATCGTCGAATTTATAAGAGCACCTGAATTTACCCATAAAATATGCGGATGATCACGCATAAAAATGTTTTAAATCGGTTTTTAATGCCGGACTGGAGGGAAGAATGAGTCGTTCGCAGAATTTACGTCATAACGTCATAAATCAGGTGATTGAAGATATGGCGAGGGGCAATATTCCTTCTCCGCTGCCTTCACAAAGTGGGCTGGCAGAAATGTATAACATCAGTCGCACTACGGTACGCCACATACTCCAGCATTTAAGCGCATGTGGCGTGCTCACCCTGGTGGGGAAAAATTATGTTATCGCCCGCAAACCCGAACAGAACGATGGATTTGATTGCATCACGGCCTCGCTGAAAGAGCAAAACCGTCTTTTCGAGCAGGCATTTTTCACCATGATTAACCTGCGCCAGTTACGCGCGGGAGAAAGCTTTTCCGAACTTCAGCTGGCGCGAGCGGCAGGCGTCAGTCCGGTAGTAGTACGAGAATATCTTTTGAAATTCGGTCGTTATAATCTTATTCAAAGCGAAAAGCGCGGCCAGTGGAGCATGAAGCAGTTCGATCAATCCTACGCCGAGCAGCTGTTTGAGCTACGCGAAATGCTCGAAACACATTCCCTGCAACACTTTCTCAACCTTCCCGATGACGATCCCCGCTGGTTGCAGGCGAAAACCATGCTCGAACGTCACAGGACATTGCGCGACAGCATTGGCAGCAACTTTCGGATGTTTTCTCAATTAGACCGTGATTTTCATGCCATGCTGTTATCCGCTGCTGACAACATCTTTTTTAATCAATCACTTGAAATTATCTCGGTGATCTTTCATTTTCACTATCAATGGGATGAAAGCGATCTCAAGCAGCGCAATATCATTGCTGTTGATGAGCATATGACCATTCTCAGCGCCCTGATTTGCCGTAGCGATTTAGATGCAATAACGGCATTGCGAAACCATCTGGATACCGCCAAACAATCAATGATTCGTTCCATCAGGCAACATCACCGATAAATTAAGTACAGATTAAAAACATTGATTCTTGGTTTATATCACTATGTTGTATTAATGCAGTATTAATCCAGGCGATTGTTCTGCCCATAAGGAAATACATAGGGAATAAACGATGCTGGAAGTATTACTCTCAGCCATCATTTAACTCCCTATTACTGGTAGCGATAAAATTATCGGCTATCCATGATTAACGTTTCCAGCACATCTAATTCACTGACTATTTTTGCCAGTGTTTCATCACTGACTTCTTGCCGTGCACGCATCTGGTAAATAGCCGCACGCCTGGCATTTAACGCTGCCAGATTAAATGTTCTTTCCAGCTTCGCGCGCTGCATATGTAAAGAATTATCATTTTCCGACATATCATCTTCGCTACGCCGCATATAACCGATAACTCTGGCCCCTGTTTCCATAATCAACTCGTTGTCGAGGTTTTCTGTACTGGTGCGTAGCAAACGTTGCTCAGTCTTTTGCACACTGAGTATGGCCATTTTGGCCATAAACAGATCGGCAGCTTCCTCTTCTTTTTGCCGGTTATCGCTGAAAATGCCCACATTTTTCCCCAGTAGTAACGGCAGAATAATAATGCCGCAAACCAGCGAAAAGAGGATCACACCTGTGGCGAGAAATACCAGTAAGTAACGCCCGGGAAAAGGTGTGCCATCCGGCAGCAATAACGGGATAGAAAGCACCCCCGCAAGCGTGATGGCTCCGCGCACCCCCGCAAAGGTCGCCAGCAGCATATGACGCGTTTTATATCCAGCAAACAGCATCGGATGTTTGCCGGGTCGTTTACGGCTATACAGACGCATCAGCCAAAGCCAGCCCAGGCGCACAACCATTAACGCCAGGTAGATCCAAATGACATCAAGGAGCAGCGATCCGGTGTCTACCAGTGGATCGTTTTCTGCACGGATCAGTGATTCCGAAATAATGCCCGGCAGTTGTAAGCCTAAAATCAGAAACACCATGCCGTTAAAGACATATTCAAGCATCGACCAGCTACTTTTAGCTTTAATTCTCAGGCGGATAGGCGCGTGGTGGACTACGCCAATGCGACTGGTTGTTAACCCCGCGGCGACAGCGGCAAGAATGCCAGATAAGCCAAAATGTTCCGCAACCAGATAAACAATAAACGGCAACAGAAGCATCAATACAATCTGAATGGAAGGTTCATCGTGAGCATATCGACTGATCAACAGCAGCCCTTTGCCATATAACCAGGTAACAGCAATCCCCACGGCAATACCGCCCAACGCAACGACAAAAAACGCAATGGTTGCGCCATTAACGCTGAATTCCATCGTTCCCATCGTCACTGCAACAGCAAATTTCAACGCCACCAGGCCGGAAGCATCATTCATCAACGCTTCGCCTTCGAGCACTTCCTGGATGTTTTTGCTGATACGCCCTTTCCCGACAATCCCCAGCAACGCCACGGCATCGGTAGGCGACAACACGGCGGCTAATGCGAAAGCAGCGATGAGCGGCACATTCGGTAAGAGTAAATGAATCACATAGCCGACACCAAAAATAGTGATTAGCACCAACACAAGCGCCAGGCTGATAATTTCCCGACTGTGCTTGATCAATTCTTTAGGTTGTATTTTTGAGCTTTCAGCAAACAACAAGGGGGGTATAAACAATAAGAGAAAAAGTTCAGGATTGAATTCCACATGCAGACCAAATATGGGCTGGGCCAGTACAGCGCCAGCGGCAATCTGGATCAAAGGAAGTGGTATCTGAACAGGAGACAGACGCGTAAGCACGCTGGTTAATGATACTACCAACGTAAGAATTAAAATTGTTAAAAGTATTTCCATATAATAAACAGGCTTCCTCATTCATAAATAATGGGTATTATTAATTTAACTTCATAAAAAGCGCCCTGGTTAGCACTTAACGTTAATCATTAATCACAGCGTTCACTCACATGCTCAGGAGGAAACCAGTGAGATGAGTTTTCCAGTTGATAACAAATTCACCATGTGAATATTTACTACCTTTAACCGTTGTAACGAATCATCCGTTACTCTTTGATCTCCTTGCCGAACAAGTTATTTAGTGAATGATGGCTTTCTTTTAACGTTAGCATGAATTATACGTTCAGCAAATGTATTAAATCAGCACTAAATAAATTTAATGGATACCACCATTCTGCGTCAACACTTAGTTTTTATCTGTAAAAATAGCCGCAGCCAAATTAATGCTTTTATTTTAATAAATCATCAACCGAATAAGAGATCTTATCAGCGGTAACTAAACTCATCAGTGGGTGTTCCTTGTAACGTCATACATTACATAACTTTAAGATATACAATCAAAAAATGCATTAAAAACCGATTAAAAGCAGCAAAGTATTACCCGGTGCACGAATTTATGACACATTTGCAGCCATTCCGCTATTCGCTGACTACTTTTCAGTAATGACTGCTTTTTCATAAGGTTTCACTCCCGACAACAATGTTGGAGTTTTATTTCCTTAGCATGGAGTAAGTAAAGATGAGCAAAATAATAGCGATGCTAATTACTGTCAGTACCCTTTTTTTACCGTCAATAATCCAGGCAAAACCTATTTCGATAAAAGTTGCCTATGAAAATAACCCTGGAGAACCCCTGGATGTGGTCATGCGTTACTGGGCAGACCTATTAAATAAAAAAAGTAATGGCGAAATAACACTTGCGCTCTATCCAAGTTCCCAATTGGGCTCAAAACAGGATGTCACCGAGCAAGCCATGATGGGCATGAATGTCATAACCTTGAGTGATGTGGCCTTTCTTGCCGATTATGAACCCGATTTGGGTATTTTGTTTGGACCGTATCTGACTGACGATCCGCAAAAACTGTTCAAAATATATGAAAGCGACTGGTTTAAACAAAAAAATGAAAGTCTGAAGAAAAAGGGAATTCATGTGGTAATGAATAATTATCTCTATGGCACTCGACAGATTATTTCGAAAAAACCCATTCGCACTGTTGACGATCTCGCAGGCTTAAAAATTCGTGTTCCTAATAACGTCATGCAAATAAAAGCCATTCAGGCGATGGGGGCAACACCAACTCCCATGCCATTAGGCGAAGTTTATCCCGCATTAACCCAGGGCGTTATTGACGGCGTAGAAAACCCAATTTCAGTGCTGCAAGGGCAAAAACTGTATGAGCAGGCAAGATATCTGACAATGGTTAACTACCTGACAAATACCTCAGTATGGATAGGAGGTGAAGCCTTCTTTAGCACCCTTTCACCAGAACAACTGGAGATGATCCACCAGACCGGCTATGAAGCGGGTGTCTATAGCCAGAAACTCACTCTTGAACGTGATGCCGAAATGTTGAAAACCATGCAGGCAGCGGGCGTCGAAGTGATCTATCCCGATACTGGACCATTCCAGAAGAAAGCACGCGAAGTTTACTCTCAATTCCCGGAATGGACACCAGGTCTGTACGAAACCATTCAACAGCAACTGCAATAAGCATTAATGCTCAGCGTCCTGCCTCATCTCTCTTAGGCAGGACACGCACTAACAGGAGGTTTCATGCGTCTTTTTGGCAAAGTGGCAGAATTTAGTGCTGCCTTTGCGCTATTCGTTCTGGTTGTGATGACAATTGGAGCGGTATTTATGCGTTATTTCATCGGCCAACCGCTTCAATGGACAGAAGAAATGTCGGGAATGCTGATGATTTGGGTGGTGATGTTAGGTGGAGTGGTGGCGGAACGTGACAGGGCGCACCTGACCATTCCCTTCCTGATGGAGATGCTTCCAGGCAAGCTCAGGCGTGTTATTGCAGTACTGGTCGCCGTTCTCTCCATCGCACTGCTGCTGTATATGGCCTGGCTGGGCTACCGACTAGCCGAAATGGCGCAGTTTAAAGTGACACAACTTCTGAAGGTTTCCTGGTTCTGGATCGATCTGGCGGTCCCTGTCGGTGCACTGGCAACGGCTATTTATACCCTCTACTGGTTAATACACGATATAAAACAATCTGATAGCGGAGACAAAATGCAATGAGTTGGTTATTGATTATTCCGCTAATGATCGTCTGTTTGTTTCTCAACATTCGGGTCTATCTGGCGATGTTTATTGGCATCATCGCTTACTTTTTATTCTTCTCCAGCGTACCGATTGAAATTGCCGTGCAAAGACTGATCGCGCCAACGCAAAGCCCATCATTGCTGGCAATTCCGTTTTTTATCTTGCTCGGCACACTAATGAGCTACACCGGCATTGCCGAACGCATCCTGCACATTGCCAACGTTCTGGTGGGGAAAATGCGCGGCGGACTTGGCGTGGCAAACATTCTCGTCAGCACCATGATGGGCGGCGTCAGCGCCTCTAACCTTGCTGACGCGGCGATGCTGTCGCGCATGATGGTGCCGGAGATGGAGCGTAAAGGCTACAACCGCGCGTTTGCCGCCGCCATTACCGCTGGTGGCTCGTTAGTCACCCCGATCATACCGCCGGGAATAGCCCTGATTATTTACGGTCTGGTTGCCGACGTCTCTATCGGAAAAATGTTTATCGCTGGGCTGGTACCTGGTTTGCTATGCGCAGTCGTTCTGATGTTTACCGTCTACCTGGTCGCCCGCAAAACTAACGCTAAACCCTCGCGTGAAAGCTGGCCTACGGGCAAAGAGGTGGTGTTCTCGCTGGGACAGGCCTGGCCTGCGCTATTCCTCATTTTTGCTGTGGTGGGTGGTATTCGCGCTAACATTTTCACCCCAACAGAAGCAGGTGCAGCAGCGGTGCTAATCGTGCTGGCGATTGGCTTTTTTATCTATCGTGAAATGCGGATTTCTCATGTCGTCAAAGCATTGGGCGAAACGGCACGCGCAACCGCATCGGTGATGCTGGTAATCATGGCCAGCGCCGCGTTGGGATGGATTTTCTCAATGGAACATGCTGGTGTCGCAGTGGCGAATTTTGTGACTTCGCTGACCGAAAATAAATATATGTTCCTGTTAATTATCAACATATTGCTGCTGACGCTGGGGATGTTTCTTGAAGGAAACGCCATTTTGCTGATCCTGGTACCACTATTAAAACCGGTGGTCGAACACTTTGGCATCGATCCGGTGCATTTTGGCATCATCATGATCTTCAACCTGTCGATTGGCGCATTCACGCCACCGGTAGGTACCGTGATGCTGCTGGTATGTAACATCACGCAAGTTTCGGTGGGAAATTTCTTTAAACAATCCCTGCCTCTACTGGCGGCTCTACTATTAATGCTAACGCTGGTGACATATATCCCGGCGATTTCACTGTTCCTGGTTTAATAATAAAAACGCCGGATGAAATACTCATCCGGCGTCATTGCGTTAAAACGTTTCCCAGTTCTCCCCGCTATCTGCCACGGCCATTTTACGCGGCGCAGCTGGCGTCACGGTTTTTACCACAGCCGATGTTTCACGCTGCTGTTGCTGCTGTTGCTGAATCCGGAACACTGCCACAGCTTCGGTCAGGCGACTGGCCTGCTCTTCCAGCGCGGCGTTCTGTTGAGTTACCCGGTCCATCTCAGCAACCGCTAAGCCAACCTGATCGATACCACGGCTCTGCTCATCAGAAGCAGAAGCAATTTCGCCCATAATGTCCGTCACGCGGGTCACGGCACTGACAATCTCCGCCATTGTTTCCCCTGCGCTTTCGACCAGCGTAGAGCCAACATCTACTTTCCCCACCGAGTCTTCAATCAGGCTTTTAATTTCACGAGCCGCCTGAGCGCTGCGCTGAGCCAGATTACGCACTTCACCCGCGACCACCGCAAAACCACGCCCTTGCTCACCCGCACGCGCTGCTTCAACCGCCGCGTTCAAAGCCAGAATATTGGTCTGGAAGGCAATGCCGTCAATTACGCTGATAATATCGGCGATTTTCTGCGAACTGGTGGAGATATCACGCATAGTCTGCACCACGTTATCTACCACTTTGCCGCCGCGTTGCGCCGTTTCAGAAGCACTTAACGCCAGGTGGCTGGCCTGGCGCGCATTCTCGGCGTTCTGTTTCACCGTTGCGGTCAGTTGCTCCATGCTGGCTGCCGTCTCTTCCAGCGAAGCAGCCTGTTGCTCGGTGCGCGAAGAGAGATCGTTATTGCCGGTAGCGATTTCGCTGGCACCGCTATAGATGGCATTGGCCCCGTTGCGCACATCACCGACGGTACGCATCAGCTCTCCCTGCATATGGCGCAAACTCTCTGCCAGTTGCCCCATCTCATTAGAGCCATCCACCTCAATCGGTTTCACCAGATCGCCGCCTGCAATATGACGAATGCTGTCAATCAGGCGATTCATTGGCGCTACCAGCGAGGCTTTAATACCGAACCAGACGGCGAAGATGACCGCCAGTACGACGATCATCACGCCCACCAGAATCCACATCGCCTGGCTGTAGGAGGCATTGTTATCGCTGACGGCGATATCATGGAGCCGATCGTTTTGTTCCATGTAAGCCACATACTGCTTCTCGAAACCGTCCTGATATCCCTGAGTCGGCTGATCAAAGAACTCGTTGATTTTGCCTGCACCTAACAGTTGGATCAGCTCCGCCAGCGCATTGTGATAAATATCGTAATTACGTTTGATCTCTGCCGCTGCGGCGGTGCTCTGACGCGGGTCACGCGGCAACGCTTCGTAATCCGCCCAGTTTTTTTCCGCCTGTTTCAGCGAAATACTGGCACTCTGCATCAGCTCAGCAACGGTTGAACCGCTACCAATATTATTCTGATCCATCATGTAGCGGATACCCGCGCGGTTGAGGGTGTTACGCGTCTGCAACAACGCGACCCAGCTGCCATTCAGCGTGGATTGCTGCTGGCGAATGGTTTGTAAAACAGTGAAATTTTCTTTGTCATTCTTTAAGGCATTAAAGAACAGACCGCCTGATGTCAGTTGTAAAAGGCCAAAAACGGCCAAAACCAGCAGTAAGCTGGTCACGATCTTGATACGTTTTAACATGGTTTCTCTTTCCTGTGGACCGATGCAAGATTTTCGGCCTGGAAAGCAAAAACTTTATGAAAAGGTGTAACCCGCCATCCATGGAAAAACCAGGGGCTGGTTATCAGATACTAAAAAGTTATTCATTATCGCCCGGGATGTCTTCTTGTCGGGAATTGCCCAGAGCAATAAATTCCTCTAACAGATGGGTTAACAGTTGCATTTTCTCGGCAGTAAACTGAGCTTCAATCTGCCGATAGGCTTCTTCAATCTGTGTCTGAGCGCGGTTATACAGCGCCTGCCCCTCTTTGGTCAGCGAGATATAGAGCTTCCGCTGATCATTGATCGGCTTTAATCGCAACACTAAACCGTCGCGTTCCATCCGCGTAAGGATCCCGGTCAGGCTTGGGCGCAAAATGCAGGCACGATACGCCAGATCGTGAAAATCCATTGATGGGCTTTCCGCCAGAATACGCACGATGCGCCACTGTTGCTCAGTCAAATTATGCCGTTTAACGATTGGGCGAAAATAACTCATCGCCGCTTCTCGCGCCTGGAGCAACGCAATGGTTAGAGAGTCGTGCATTATCTTTCCCCTGAAAAATTCAAAATCATTAATATAGAAACAGTTAATCGTCACGTTACCGGGACTGCGCTGTCCCTGCAATTCCTGATTTTATCAAAATTGATGATATTTTATTAACTTACTGATATTTAATATTTTATTATCTTTAAATGTAAATAGTTTGTTAATTAGATCACATTTACATCACTTACTTTTGCCAAACTACGCAATCGGGAATAAAAGTAATCATTAACATATTAATGATTAAGATGATCGAATCCGAGGAGTGGTAATGAAAGGCACTATCTTCGCCGTAGCGTTGAACCATCGCAGCCAACTTGATGCATGGCAGGAAGCGTTCCAGCAATCCCCCTACAAAGCCCCGCCTAAAACTGCGGTCTGGTTTATTAAACCGCGCAATACGGTGATTGGTTGCGGTGAACCGATTCCCTTTCCACAGGGTGAAAAGGTACTGAGCGGTGCGACTGTTGCGCTGATTGTGGGAAAAACGGCGACGAAAGTACGTGAAGAAGATGCGGCAGAGTACATCGCCGGATATGCGCTGGCTAACGACGTCAGCCTGCCGGAAGAGAGCTTTTACCGCCCGGCAATCAAAGCAAAATGTCGTGATGGATTCTGCCCCATTGGCGAAACCGTGGCTCTCAGCAATGTCGATAATCTGACCATCTATACCGAGATCAACGGGCGTCCTGCCGATCACTGGAATACCGCCGATTTACAACGTAACGCCGCGCAGTTGCTGAGCGCCCTGAGCGAATTTGCCACACTGAATCCAGGCGATGCCATTCTGCTCGGCACGCCACAGGCGCGCGTGGAAATACAGCCAGGCGATCGCGTTCGTGTTCTCGCAGAAGGTTTCCCGCCGCTGGAAAATCCGGTAGTGGACGAACGTGAAGTGACCACGCGCAAGAGCTTCCCAACGCAGCCACACCCGCACGGCACGCTGTTTGCCCTCGGCCTGAACTACGCCGACCACGCCAGCGAACTGGAATTTAAGCCACCGGAAGAACCGCTGGTGTTCCTGAAAGCGCCAAATACCCTCACTGGCGATAACCAGACCTCCGTGCGTCCAAACAATATTGAATACATGCACTATGAAGCGGAGCTGGTGGTAGTTATTGGCAAACAGGCGCGTAACGTCAGCGAAGCCGATGCCATGGATTATGTCGCGGGCTACACCGTGTGTAACGACTACGCCATTCGCGACTATCTGGAAAACTACTACCGCCCTAACCTGCGGGTAAAAAGCCGCGACGGACTGACGCCGATGCTTTCAACCATCGTGCCGAAAGAGGCGATCCCGGACCCGCATAATCTGACCCTTCGCACCTTCGTCAACGGCGAGTTACGCCAGCAAGGCACCACCGCCGATCTGATCTTCAGCGTGCCCTTCCTGATCGCCTACTTAAGCGAATTTATGACCCTGAATCCGGGCGACATGATCGCCACCGGCACACCAAAAGGCTTATCTGACGTGGTGCCTGGCGATGAAGTAGTGGTGGAAGTAGAAGGCGTGGGCTGCCTGGTGAACCGAATTGTGAGTGAGGAAACAGCGAAATGAAAAAAGTAAATCATTGGATCAACGGCAAAAATGTTGCAGGTAACGACTACTTCCAGACCACCAATCCGGCAACGGGTGAAGTGCTGGCGGATGTGGCCTCTGGCGGTGAAGCGGAGATCAATCAGGCGGTAGCGGCAGCGAAAGAGGCGTTCCCGAAATGGGCCAATCTGCCGATGAAAGAGCGTGCGCGCCTGATGCGCCGTCTGGGCGATCTGATCGACCAGAACGTGCCAGAGATCGCCGCGATGGAAACCGCGGACACCGGCCTGCCGATCCATCAGACCAAAAATGTGTTGATCCCACGCGCTTCCCACAACTTTGAATTTTTCGCGGAAGTCTGCCAGCAGATGAACGGCAAGACCTATCCGGTTGACGACAAGATGCTCAACTACACGCTGGTGCAGCCGGTGGGCGTTTGTGCGCTGGTATCGCCGTGGAACGTACCGTTTATGACCGCCACATGGAAGGTCGCGCCGTGTCTGGCGCTGGGCAATACCGCGGTACTGAAAATGTCGGAACTCTCCCCGCTGACCGCTGACCGCCTGGGTGAGCTGGCGCTGGAAGCCGGTATTCCGGCAGGCGTGCTGAACGTGGTACAGGGCTACGGCGCAACCGCAGGGGATGCGCTGGTTCGTCATCATGACGTACGTGCCGTGTCGTTCACCGGCGGTACGGCCACCGGGCGCAACATCATGAAAAACGCCGGGCTGAAAAAATACTCCATGGAACTGGGCGGTAAATCGCCGGTGCTGATTTTTGAAGATGCCGATATTGAACGCGCGCTGGACGCCGCCCTGTTCACCATCTTCTCGATCAACGGCGAGCGCTGCACCGCCGGTTCGCGCATCTTTATTCAGCAAAGCATCTACCCGGAATTCGTTAAACGCTTTGCCGAACGCGCCAACCGTCTGCGCGTGGGCGATCCGAACGATCCGAATACCCAGGTTGGGGCGCTTATCAGCCAGCAACACTGGGATAAAGTCTCCGGCTATATCCGTCTCGGCATTGAAGAAGGCGCAACCCTGCTGGCGGGCGGCCCGGATAAACCGTCTGACCTGCCTGCACACCTGAAAGGCGGCAACTTCCTGCGCCCAACGGTGCTGGCGGACGTAGATAACCGTATGCGCGTTGCCCAGGAAGAGATTTTCGGGCCGGTCGCCTGCCTGCTGCCGTTTAAAGACGAAGCCGAAGGCTTACGTCTGGCAAACGACGTGGAGTACGGCCTCGCGTCGTACATCTGGACACAGGATGTCAGCAAAGTGTTACGCCTGGCGCGTGGCATTGAAGCAGGCATGGTGTTCGTCAACACCCAGAACGTGCGTGACCTGCGCCAGCCATTTGGCGGCGTAAAAGCCTCCGGCACCGGGCGTGAAGGCGGTGAGTACAGCTTCGAAGTGTTCGCGGAAATGAAGAACGTCTGCATTTCCATGGGCGACCATCCAATTCCGAAATGGGGAGTCTGATATGGGTAAGTTAGCGTTAGCCGCCAAGATCACGCACGTACCGTCGATGTATCTCTCTGAGCTGCCTGGGAAAAACCACGGTTGCCGCCAGGGTGCGATCGACGGGCATAAAGAGATCAGCAAGCGTTGCCGGGAAATGGGCGTCGATACCATTATCGTTTTCGATACCCACTGGCTGGTCAACAGTGCTTATCACATCAACTGTGCAGACCATTTTGAAGGCGTCTACACCAGTAACGAGCTGCCGCATTTTATTCGTGACATGACCTACAACTACGAGGGCAACCCGGAGTTGGGGCAGCTTATTGCCGATGAAGCCTTAAAGCTCGGCGTGCGGGCAAAAGCGCACAACATTCCCAGCCTGAAACTGGAATACGGCACGCTGGTGCCGATGCGCTACATGAATGAAGACAAGCACTTCAAAGTGGTCTCCATTTCGGCTTTCTGCACGGTTCACGATTTTGCCGACAGCCGCAAGCTGGGCGAAGCGATTCTGAAAGCGATCGAACAGTACGACGGCACCGTGGCGGTCCTTGCCAGCGGTTCGTTATCGCACCGCTTTATTGACGATCAGCGTGCGGAAGAAGGGATGAACAGCTACACCCGCGAGTTCGACCGCCAGATGGACGAGCGCGTGGTGAAGTTGTGGCGCGAAGGCCAGTTCAAAGAGTTCTGCAATATGCTGCCGGAGTACGCCGACTACTGCTACGGCGAAGGCAATATGCACGACACGGTGATGCTGCTGGGGATGCTCGGCTGGGATAAATACGACGGCAAGGTGGAGTTTATTACCGAGCTGTTCCCAAGCTCTGGCACCGGTCAGGTTAACGCTGTTTTCCCGCTTCCCGCGTAAGGACGTTTTATGCCGCACTTTATCGTTGAATGCAGTGATAACATCCGCGAAGAAGCCGACCTGCCGGGGTTGTTCGCCAAAGTGAATCCGACGCTGGCAGCCACGGGTATTTTTCCGCTGGCGGGTATTCGCAGCCGCGTGCATTGGGTCGATACCTGGCAGATGGCCAACGGGCAGCATGATTATGCCTTCGTGCATATGACGTTGAAAATCGGCGCAGGTCGCAGCCTGGAAAGCCGCCAGCAGGCGGGTGAAATGCTGTTTGAACTGATTAAAACGCACTTCGCCGCCCTGATGGAGAGCCGCCTGCTGGCGTTGTCGTTTGAGATTGAAGAGCTGCATCCGACGCTGAATTTTAAACAAAACAACGTGCACGCATTGTTTAAGTAGCGCGCAGATTGCCCGGTGGCGCTGCGCTTACCGGGCCTACAAAACCCCAAACCGTACACCGTAGGCCGGATAAGGCGCAGCCGCATCCGGCAATGCCACAGGATATCGCTATGTTCGATAAACACACCCACACCCTGATCGCCCAGCGTCTGGATCAGGCAGAAAAACAGCGCGAACAGATCCGCGCGATCTCGCTGGATTACCCGGAGATCACCATCGAAGACGCTTACGCGGTGCAGCGTGAATGGGTTCGCCTGAAAATCGCCGAAGGTCGCACGCTGAAAGGCCACAAAATCGGCCTGACCTCGAAAGCGATGCAGGCAAGCTCGCAGATCAGCGAACCGGATTACGGCGCGCTGCTGGATGACATGTTCTTCCACGATGGCAGCGATATCCCGACCGATCGCTTTATCGTGCCGCGCATTGAAGTGGAGCTGGCTTTCGTGCTGGCAAAACCGCTGCGTGGGCCAAACTGCACGCTGTTCGACGTCTACAACGCCACGGACTACGTGATCCCGGCGCTGGAGCTGATCGACGCTCGCTGCCACAACATCGATCCGGAAACCCAGCGCCCGCGCAAAGTGTTCGACACCATTTCTGATAACGCCGCCAACGCCGGGGTGATCCTCGGAGGTCGTCCGATCAAACCAGACGAACTGGATCTGCGTTGGATCTCCGCCCTGATGTATCGCAATGGCGTGATTGAAGAAACCGGCGTCGCCGCTGGCGTGCTGAATCATCCGGCAAACGGCGTGGCCTGGCTGGCGAACAAACTCGCACCGTATGACGTACAACTGGAAGCCGGGCAAATCATTCTCGGTGGTTCGTTCACCCGCCCGGTTCCGGCGCGTAAGGGCGACACCTTCCACGTCGATTACGGCAACATGGGTTCCATTAGCTGCCGCTTTGTTTAAGGAGAGAACGATGGAAAACAGCTTTAAAGCGGCGCTGAAAGCAGGCCGTCCGCAGATCGGATTATGGCTGGGGCTGAGTAGCAGCTACAGCGCAGAGTTACTGGCCGGAGCAGGATTCGACTGGTTGTTGATCGACGGTGAGCACGCGCCGAATAACGTGCAAACCGTGCTCACCCAGCTACAGGCGATTGCGCCCTACCCCAGCCAGCCGGTAGTACGTCCGTCGTGGAACGATCCGGTGCAAATCAAACAACTGCTGGACGTCGGCACACAAACCTTGCTGGTGCCGATGGTACAAAACGCTGACGAAGCCCGTGAAGCGGTACGCGCCACCCGTTATCCCCCCGCCGGTATTCGCGGTGTGGGCAGTGCGCTGGCCCGAGCCTCGCGCTGGAATCGCATTCCTGATTACCTGCAAAAAGCCAACGATCAAATGTGCGTGCTGGTGCAGATCGAAACGCGTGAGGCAATGAAGAACTTACCGCAGATTCTGGACGTGGAAGGGGTCGACGGCGTGTTTATCGGCCCGGCGGATCTGAGCGCCGATATGGGTTATGCCGGTAATCCTCAGCACCCGGAAGTACAGGCCGCGATTGAGCAGGCGATCGTGCAGATCCGCGAAGCGGGCAAAGCGCCGGGGATCCTGATCGCCAATGAACAACTGGCAAAACGCTATCTGGAACTGGGCGCGCTGTTTGTCGCCGTCGGCGTTGACACCACCCTGCTCGCCCGCGCCGCTGAAGCGCTGGCAGCACGGTTTGGTGCGCAGGCCACCGCCGTGAAGCCCGGCGTGTATTAATGCCGGATGCGCTGCGCTTATCCGGCCTACACTCGCACCAAACCGTAGGCCGGATAAGGCGTTTACGCCGCATCCGGCAAAAAGCCGTACCAAATCGCGGACCGGATAAGGCGTTACGCCGCATCCGCCATAAACCTTGTCGTACCCTACAAAAATCCCATTAGAGGAAGAAAAATGAGCGACACCTCACCTGCCATACCGGAGAGTATCGATCCGGCGAATCAGCATAAAGCGCTGACTACCGGACAACAGGCGGTTATTAAGAAGTTGTTTCGCCGCCTGATCGTCTTTCTGTTCGTGCTGTTTATCTTCTCGTTCCTTGATCGCATCAACATCGGCTTTGCCGGACTCACGATGGGACGCGACCTCGGTCTGAGCGCCACCATGTTTGGCCTCGCTACCACCCTGTTCTATGCCGCTTATGTCATCTTCGGCATTCCCAGCAACATTATGCTGAGTATTGTCGGTGCGCGGCGCTGGATCGCCACCATCATGGTGCTTTGGGGCATCGCCTCTACTGCCACCATGTTTGCCACTGGCCCCACCAGCTTGTACGTACTGCGTATACTGGTTGGCATTACCGAAGCCGGCTTTCTGCCTGGCATTCTGCTGTATTTAACCTTCTGGTTTCCGGCCTACTTCCGCGCCCGTGCCAACGCCTTGTTTATGGTTGCAATGCCGGTAACGACAGCGTTGGGATCGATCGTTTCCGGCTACATTTTGTCGCTGGATGGCGTAATGGCATTAAAAGGCTGGCAGTGGCTGTTTTTGCTGGAAGGCTTCCCGTCGGTATTACTCGGCGTCATGGTGTGGTTCTGGCTTGATGACTCACCGGACAAAGCTAAGTGGCTGACGAAAGAAGACAAAAAATGCCTGCAAGAGATGATGGATAACGATCGTCTGACGCTGGTTCAGCCAGAGGGAGCCATCAGCCACCATGCCATGCAACAACGCAGCATGTGGCGGGAGATCTTCACTCCGGTGGTGATGATGTATACCCTGGCGTATTTCTGCCTGACCAACACACTTAGTGCGATCAGCATCTGGACACCGCAGATCCTACAAAGCTTTAATCAAGGCAGCAGTAATATCACCATCGGCCTGCTGGCCGCCGTACCGCAGATTTGTACCATTCTCGGGATGATTTACTGGAGCCGTCACTCAGATCGCCGCCAGGAACGAAGGCATCACACCGCCCTTCCCTATTTGTTCGCTGCCGCTGGTTGGTTACTGGCTTCGGCAACTGATCACAACATGATCCAGATGCTGGGGATCATTATGGCTTCGACCGGATCATTCAGCGCAATGGCGATTTTCTGGACAACACCGGATCAGTCCATCAGCCTGCGGGCACGAGCGATCGGTATTGCGGTGATCAACGCCACTGGCAACATTGGTTCAGCATTAAGTCCGTTTATGATCGGCTGGTTGAAAGATCTGACCGGCAGCTTTAACAGTGGATTGTGGTTTGTTGCCGCGCTGCTGGTGATTGGTGCGGGGATTATCTGGGCAATTCCAATGCAGTCCTCCCGTCCGCGAGCGACCCCGTAAGGAACGACGATGTGTGACCGTCAGATTGCCAATATTGATATCAGCAAAGAGTACGATGAAAGCCTGGGCACGGACGATGTGCATTATCAGTCGTTCGCCCGCATGGCGGCCTTTTTTGGCCGCCATATGCTGCCACATCGCCACGAACAGTACTTTCAGATGCATTTCCTCAATAGCGGACAGATTGAGCTACAGCTTGACGATCATCGCTACTCGGTGGAAGCGCCCCTGTTTGTCCTGACGCCGCCGTCAGTACCTCATGCGTTTATTACGGAGTCTGATGCTGACGGTCATGTATTGACGGTACGGGAAGATCTGATCTGGCCCCTGCTGGAAGTTCTTTATCCGGGCACTCGGGAAACCTTCGGCCTGCCGGGGATTTGCCTGTCACTGGCAGATAAACCCGACGAACTGGCGGCGCTGGAACACTATTGGCAACTGATAGAGCGGGAATCGGTAGAACAACTGCCTGGACGGGAACACACCCTGACGTTACTGGCACAGGCAGTGTTCACCCTACTGCTGCGTAACGCAAAACTCGACGACCATGCCGCCAGCGGAATGCGCGGAGAATTAAAACTGTTCCAGCGTTTTCATATGCTGATTGAAAGCCATTTTCATCAGCACTGGACAGTACCGGATTACGCTAACGAATTGCATATCACCGAATCACGCCTCACTGACATCTGCCGCCGCTTTGCCAACCGTCCGCCAAAACGGTTGATTTTCGACAGGCAGCTGCGAGAAGCCAAGCGGCTGCTGCTGTTTTCTGATAACGCCGTGAACAATATTGCCTGGCAACTCGGTTTTAAGGATCCGGCTTATTTTGCGCGCTTTTTTAATCGCTTAGTCGGTTGCTCGCCCAGTGCTTATCGCGCCAAAAAAGTACCTGTGACGTGAAAATCCCTTAGCCTTAACGGGAAACCAGGCACCACCTGCTATTCCCCTTTCTCCGCCTGGAGCAAGGGGATTTAGTAACGTTAAAAATCGCTAAAAGCGACCTCGATCACAAAACCGTACCCGACCTGAAAAGTACCAGCCATTGTCCCAAAAGTGTCTTCCCGTAATCGCCCCTGCAAGCTTCAATTGAATAACAAAAACAACACACAAAATTAACAATCGTATTCCGATTAATACTGTAGAGGTCGACATGAAACCAGAAGATTTCCGCGCCAGTACCCAACGTCCGTTCACCGGGGAAGAGTATCTGAAAAGCCTGCAGGATGGTCGCGAGATCTATATCTATGGCGAGCGAGTGAAAGACGTCACCACTCATCCGGCATTTCGTAATGCGGCAGCGTCTGTTGCCCAACTGTACGACGCGCTACACAAACCGGAGATGCAGGACTCTCTGTGCTGGAACACCGACACCGGTAGCGGCGGCTATACCCATAAATTCTTCCGCGTGGCGAAAAGTGCCGACGACCTGCGCCAGCAACGCGACGCCATCGCTGAGTGGTCACGCCTGAGCTATGGCTGGATGGGCCGTACCCCAGACTACAAAGCTGCTTTCGGTTGCGCACTGGGCGCGAATCCGGGCTTTTACGGTCAGTTCGAGCAGAACGCCCGTAACTGGTATACCCGTATTCAGGAAACTGGCCTCTACTTTAACCACGCGATTGTTAACCCACCGATCGATCGTCATTTGCCGACCGATAAAGTGAAAGACGTTTACATCAAGCTGGAAAAAGAGACTGACGCCGGGATTATCGTCAGCGGTGCGAAAGTAGTTGCCACCAACTCGGCGCTGACTCACTACAACATGATTGGCTTCGGCTCGGCACAAGTGATGGGCGAAAACCCGGACTTCGCACTGATGTTCGTTGCACCAATGGATGCCGATGGCGTGAAATTAATCTCCCGCGCCTCTTATGAGATGGTCGCGGGTGCTACCGGCTCGCCGTACGACTACCCGCTCTCCAGCCGCTTCGATGAGAACGATGCGATTCTGGTGATGGATAACGTGCTGATCCCATGGGAAAACGTGCTGATCTACCGCGATTTCGATCGCTGCCGTCGCTGGACAATGGAAGGCGGTTTTGCCCGTATGTATCCGCTGCAAGCCTGTGTGCGCCTGGCAGTGAAATTAGACTTCATTACGGCACTGCTGAAAAAATCACTCGAATGTACCGGCACCCTGGAGTTCCGTGGTGTGCAGGCCGATCTCGGTGAAGTGGTGGCGTGGCGCAACACCTTCTGGGCATTGAGTGACTCGATGTGTTCAGAAGCGACGCCGTGGGTCAACGGGGCTTATTTACCGGATCATGCCGCACTGCAAACCTATCGCGTACTGGCACCAATGGCCTACGCGAAGATCAAAAACATTATCGAACGCAACGTTACCAGTGGCCTGATCTATCTCCCTTCCAGTGCCCGTGACCTGAACAATCCGCAGATCGACCAGTATCTGGCGAAGTATGTGCGCGGTTCGAACGGTATGGATCACGTCCAGCGCATCAAGATCCTCAAACTGATGTGGGACGCCATTGGCAGCGAATTTGGTGGTCGTCACGAGCTGTATGAAATCAACTACTCCGGTAGCCAGGATGAGATTCGCCTGCAGTGTCTGCGCCAGGCACAAAGCTCCGGCAATATGGACAAGATGATGGCGATGGTTGATCGCTGCCTGTCGGAATACGACCAGAACGGCTGGACTGTGCCGCACCTGCACAACAACGACGATATCAACATGCTGGATAAGCTGCTGAAATAACGCAGCAGGAGGTTAAGATGCAATTAGATGAACAACGCCTGCGCTTTCGTGACGCGATGGCCAGCCTGTCGGCAGCGGTAAATATTATCACCACCGAGGGCGACGCCGGACAATGCGGGATTACGGCAACGGCTGTCTGCTCGGTCACGGATACACCACCGTCGCTGATGGTGTGCATTAACGCCAACAGTGCGATGAACCCGGTTTTTCAGGGCAACGGTAAGTTGTGCGTCAACGTCCTCAACCATGAGCAGGAACTGATGGCACGCCACTTCGCGGGCATGACAGGCATGGCGATGGAAGAGCGTTTTAGCCTCTCATGCTGGCAAAAAGGTCCGCTGGCGCAGCCGGTGCTGAAAGGTTCGCTGGCCAGTCTTGAAGGAGAGATCCGCGATGTGCAGGCGATTGGCACACATCTGGTGTATCTGGTGGAGATTAAAAACATCATCCTCAGTGCAGAAGGTCACGGACTTATTTACTTTAAACGCCGTTTCCATCCGGTGATGCTGGAAATGGAAGCTGCGATTTAAGCTCCAGCCCCTTCACGCATTCGTCGAAGGGGTATTTTTATTGTGATCTCAATCACATATCCACCCGATGAATAATTCTTGCCCAACCGCTCACCGCCATTCCTGACCGCTTACATCCCTAAAATAACCACTCAGTTATTTACCTTACTTTACGCGCGCGTATCTCTGGCAACATCACTGCAGGATAGCGGTCAATTTACCTCCTCAAACGCAACGCAAACCTAGAACGGCTTCGGCCTATGATTAACAAATTACTCTATGGATTTTGGTTTGCAGGAAGGCAGCAAGTGAGTGAATCCCCGGGAGCTTGCAACAGTAAGTGACAGGGGTGAACGAACGCAGCTGCCGCACCTGTAAGCCAAAAGACGACGAGTAAAATGCCAGGTTTTACTATGGATACGAAAAAACTATTCAAGCACATACCCTGGGTGATTCTCGGAATCATCGGTGCATTCTGCCTCGCGGTAGTTGCATTACGTCGGGGGGAGCACGTCAGCGCCCTGTGGATCGTGGTCGCCTCTGTGTCGGTGTATCTGGTGGCGTATCGCTACTACAGTCTGTACATCGCCCAGAAGGTGATGAAACTCGACCCCACGCGCGCGACGCCTGCGGTTATTAACAACGACGGTCTGAACTACGTTCCGACCAACCGTTACGTGTTGTTTGGTCACCACTTCGCCGCTATCGCCGGTGCTGGTCCGCTGGTCGGTCCGGTTCTCGCCGCACAGATGGGCTACCTGCCTGGCACGCTGTGGCTGCTGGCGGGGGTAGTACTGGCCGGTGCGGTTCAGGACTTTATGGTGCTGTTTATCTCCTCTCGCCGTAACGGCGCATCTCTCGGTGAGATGATAAAAGAAGAGATGGGACCAGTACCGGGGACTATCGCGCTGTTTGGCTGTTTCTTAATCATGATCATCATCCTTGCCGTCCTGGCGCTGATTGTGGTTAAAGCCCTGGCCGAAAGTCCGTGGGGTGTCTTCACCGTTTGCTCAACCGTACCGATTGCGCTGTTTATGGGTATCTACATGCGCTTTATCCGTCCGGGGCGTGTGGGTGAAGTCTCTGTAATCGGTATCGTGCTGCTGGTTGCCTCTATCTACTTCGGTGGCGTGATTGCTCACGATCCGTACTGGGGTCCGGCACTGACCTTTAAAGACACCACCATTACCTTCGCGCTGATTGGCTATGCGTTTGTTTCCGCACTGCTGCCGGTGTGGCTGATCCTCGCACCGCGCGACTATCTGGCAACCTTCCTGAAAATCGGCGTTATCGTCGGCCTGGCGTTGGGTATCGTGGTGCTGAACCCGGAACTGAAAATGCCTGCGATGACCCAGTACATTGACGGTACTGGCCCGCTGTGGAAAGGCGCTCTGTTCCCGTTCCTGTTCATCACCATCGCCTGTGGTGCGGTATCTGGCTTCCACGCGCTGATCTCTTCCGGTACGACGCCGAAACTGCTGGCTAACGAAACCGACGCGCGTTTCATTGGCTACGGCGCAATGCTGATGGAGTCCTTCGTGGCGATTATGGCGCTGGTTGCAGCGTCCATCATCGAACCGGGTCTTTACTTCGCGATGAACACCCCGCCTGCGGGCCTTGGCATCACCATGCCTAACCTGCATGAAATGGGTGGCGAGAACGCGCCGATCATCATGGCGCAGCTGAAAGACGTTACCGCACACGCGGCGGCGACCGTCAGCTCCTGGGGCTTCGTGATTTCGCCAGAGCAGATCCTGCAAACCGCGAAAGACATTGGTGAGCCTTCTGTCCTGAACCGTGCAGGTGGTGCGCCGACACTGGCGGTAGGTATCGCGCACGTGTTCCACAAAGTGCTGCCGATGGCTGACATGGGCTTCTGGTATCACTTCGGTATTCTGTTCGAAGCCCTGTTCATCCTGACCGCGCTGGATGCGGGTACCCGTTCTGGCCGCTTTATGCTGCAGGACCTGCTGGGTAACTTCATCCCGTTCCTGAAAAAAACCGACTCTCTGGTTGCTGGTATCATCGGTACTGCGGGCTGTGTGGGTCTGTGGGGCTACCTGCTGTATCAGGGCGTGGTCGATCCGCTGGGCGGCGTTAAGAGCCTGTGGCCGCTGTTCGGTATTTCCAACCAGATGCTGGCAGCCGTAGCGCTGGTACTGGGCACCGTTGTGCTGATTAAGATGAAGCGCACCCAATACATCTGGGTAACTGTTGTTCCGGCTGTATGGCTGCTTATCTGCACCACCTGGGCGCTGGGCCTGAAACTGTTCAGCACCAACCCGCAGATGGAAGGCTTCTTCTACATGGCAAGCCAGTACAAAGAGAAGATTGCTAACGGTACTGACCTGACGGCGCAGCAGATTGCCAACATGAACCACATCGTTGTGAACAACTACACCAACGCAGGCCTGAGTATTCTGTTCCTGATTGTGGTGTACAGCATCATCTTCTACGGTTTCAAAACCTGGCTGAAGGTGCGTAACAGCGACAAACGTACTGACAAAGAAACTCCGTACGTTCCAATCCCGGAAGGCGGCGTGAAGATCTCTTCGCACCACTAACCGGTTGCCGGATGCGCTGCGCGTATCCGGCCTACAAAGTGTCTATCGTAGGCCGGATAAAGCGTTTACGCCGCATCCGGCAAATCCCTAGCCCGGACCTTCCGGGCTTTACGCATATCTGGAAGGCAAAATGTTTGGTAACTTAGGACAGGCAAAAAAATATCTCGGCCAGGCGGCGAAGATGTTGATTGGCATTCCAGACTACGACAACTACGTCGAGCATATGAAGACCAACCATCCCGACAAGCCGTACATGAGCTATGAAGAATTCTTCCGCGAACGCCAGAACGCGCGCTACGGCGGCGATGGTAAAGGCGGTATGCGCTGTTGTTAATGGAGAGAGCATGAACCCGATTGCAGTTACCCTACTCACCGGTTTTTTAGGCGCGGGCAAAACCACCCTGCTGCGCCATATTCTTAATGAACAACACGGCTACAAGATTGCCGTGATTGAAAACGAATTCGGCGAAGTCTCCGTTGATGATCAACTGATTGGCGACCGCGCCACGCAGATCAAAACGCTGACCAACGGCTGCATCTGCTGTTCGCGCTCCAACGAGCTGGAAGACGCACTACTCGACCTGCTGGATAATCTCGACAAGGGCAATATTCAGTTCGACCGTCTGGTCATTGAATGCACCGGCATGGCCGATCCCGGCCCGATTATTCAGACCTTTTTCTCCCATGAGATTTTATGCCAGCGCTACCTGCTGGACGGGGTGATTGCGCTGGTGGATGCGGTACATGCCGATGAGCAGATGAACCAGTTCACCATCGCCCAGTCCCAGGTTGGCTACGCCGACCGTATTCTGCTGACGAAAACCGACGTCGCAGGCGAAGCAGAGAAACTGCGTGAACGCCTGGCGCGCATCAACGCCCGTGCACCGGTCTACACCGTCACCCACGGCGATATCGACCTGGGCCTGCTATTCAACACCAACGGTTTTATGCTGGAAGAGAACGTGGTCAGCACCAAGCCACGTTTCCACTTTATCGCGGACAAACAAAACGATATTTCGTCGATTGTGGTGGAACTGGATTACCCGGTAGATATCAGCGAAGTTTCCCGGGTGATGGAAAACCTGCTGCTGGAATCGGCGGATAAACTGCTGCGTTACAAAGGGATGCTGTGGATTGACGGCGAACCTAACCGCCTGCTGTTCCAGGGCGTCCAGCGCCTCTACAGCGCCGACTGGGACAGGCCATGGGGCGATGAAACACCGCATAGCACGATGGTGTTTATCGGGATTCAGTTGCCGGAGGATGAGATTCGGGCGGCGTTTGCGGGACTCAAAAAGTAACCAGCCCTCCAACATCACAATACCTGAGACTTTATCACCCTCATATTCCTCCAGAATATGAGGGCATTCGGGCTTAATTATCTCTGAACGTGCAACACTTCCTGCGACTCCTTATGCGCCTCCACATCCTGCTTCGTTAACCAGAGCGACTTACGACCAAAATTTTCGTACATTTTCAGCTGATCTTCATAGTGCTTATCAACTGTTCCATCGGGAGCAATAAACCCACTCTGACCGGGTGCGACCACATCCCAGGCAAGCACCGGACGATCGCTTGTCGTTGGTGAGAAAACAATCATATCGTTTTCTGTTCCACGGTTTTGATACTCCGCCTGATGACGCGTTTCTTCCGCTGCGGCCTGCGGTACACCAAAGAAATTATTTGCCCGGAACGTTAAGGCCATTGCAGGTGTTTTCCAGTTACTCACATTATTGCCATAGCGTTTGGAAAGAGTCTCCCAGGTATCTTCCAGCGCAGCCAACACAACCTCCTGCTGTGGTTTCCCAGCAAACAGATCAACCGCCTGTGGGATTGGTGATTTGTCTCCCTGCACCGCCTCATACAAAATTTTTGCTCCAACACTTATATTCAGCGAACCAGTTGGGCCGTCCTGGGTTGTTTCGTAGCCACTGGCGCTGTACCACTTATCAAATGGCATAGGTACGGCAGCCACTACGGTACGCTTCAACATACTGGTCAGCCAAACGTTCAGGATGGCAGAGCCTGGCTGCTGCCAGGTTTTACCATCATAATTAAGCAAATTGATGCCATCCCAACGTGTTAATGTATCCACCAACTGACGGCGCGGATCGCTCTGTGTCAAACCAGATGTCGCTGCTTGCAGAGTAGGTAAAAAAAGCCTCAGGTTAAGATCCTGACGACTGGTTTGGCGAATAACATCCCATGCCTGATCAGCAGTTAAGCGTGGCTTTTGCTCAAGCAGTCGGTCGATCTCCGTAACGCGATCTGCACCACCCCACAAAAAGGCAAAAAGATCCGAAGCGGGATAATCTTTTTGGGGAGAATTGTTCCAGTTAGCAATATATCCCGACTGGGGGTTATACACCTTAGGGTTCATTTCAAAAGGCAATAGCCCTTTCCAGTCCCATTTTCCCGTGCCAGGAACGGGTAATCGCGGATCATGGCCTGATTGACGATCCGGATAAGCACCAGTATGAACATAACCAATATTGCCGTTTACATCAGCATAGTACCAGTTGATGGTCAGTGCTTGTTTCGCTGCCTGCTGTGTCCACTCCTGCCAATTTTTGGCCTTCATCTGATGAGTCCAGGCCAGCAAAGACGCCACCTCTTTACCATCCCATGCGCGGGATTTAGCGTAAGCCGTTTGTGTCGTCTGGTCAGTTTGGAGAATGTTGCCATGCACCGTACGCCAGACAGTAAAGGTCTCTGCCTGACCATTTTTCACCGTAATGGTTTCCTCACGGCTTAACATTTTCACCCACTTACCATTATGCAAGTAGTAGCCTGGTTTCTCTGCCGACAGCCGTTCAGCAAAAATATCGACATCATCGCCGAAACCTGCCGTTGATCCCCAGGAAATCACACCATTATGACCAAAAACCAGCCCAGGATAGGCAAATGGTGTATTGCCAGTGACATCATAACCAGCACCGTGCAGACCAATACCATAAGTATACGCAGGCGCATACCAGCCAAACTGCGGACCATTTACCATGATTGCTTTCGCATCCTGGGCTTTGCTTTTGCCGATCACCCACATATTGCTGGTCGTTGGATACCCCGCCAGACCATTGGCACCACCCTGTGCAAATTGTGCAGCAATAGTTTCCCGGTTCTTCCCTGCTGTTAACGCCAGCAGTGCGCCATCCGCCCCTTTTGCTGGTCGGTCAAGCATTGGTGCAGGTAAATCGTAGCGTGGCAACAGAGCTGCTGTTTGCGAGTTTTGCTGATTAAATTTAAGTGGGTAGCTACTCTCTTGTACGGCAATAGTGGTTGGCGCTGATGGGTTTACCAGCCATTTCAACTGATTAAATACCGCCATGCCTTGTGATACACCATATTTATCTTTTAAAGCCGTTAGCAGTGCCAGATTATCAATTTCGCTAGTGCTATCAGAGAAGCGGTTTGCCATGGTGCCCACAAATATCATCGCGACATCAAACGGTTCCCAGCGCTTAGGAGTAAAGCCAAATGTATTAAACTGTTTTGGTAAGAGCGTCTCTGGGTTGGTATTTACCTTATCAATCCAGGCATTCATTCCATCAGCGTAGCCTTGCAGAATGGACATATCCTCTGGGGAAAGGGCAGCAATTTGCGCCCGGATAGCATCCGGCCAGTAGTTACGACGGATATCTTTATCAAATTTCACAAAATCTTTGCCAAGCACTTCCGCGACAGTTCCTTGAGTACTGCGACGTGCCATTTCCATCTGAAAAAGGCGATCTTGTGCTACTACATAGCCATAGCCATAAAATAGGTGCCATGTATCATTGGCATAAATATGCGGCATGCCGTATTCATCGCGAACAATCTTTATCTCACTTGACGACTGCTCAGCCAGTGCAGGCAAGCTCCAACAACACATCAGGGAAGCAGTAACACAGTTCACGATCATACGATTTCTATTTTTCATTGTATCCTCTGGCAGGTGTATAATTAGCGAATTGATACTAGCAACGAAGCTTCGGTTATCTATTTGCAGAGAATTGTTTCATTATGAACTGTGAGCGCGATAACTAATTTTTGATACAAAAATTGCATTAATGTGATCTAAAACGAATCGCTTTATTCACCGCTGATGATTTTGTTCTATTCCTTTTTGTGACAGATCCCCCGGACGCATAGATGATGAGCCCCAGTGAGACAGCTCAGGTCATTATCTGTATGTAAATCAGAAAAATATGTTGTAAACGACTTTTATGGTTGGATTTTGTAGCAATTTTGAATGCAGACAGGCAGCATTTGCCAACACGCCGCCCATAGTTCACTCCACATCCTCCCTGCGTAACCCAATATCCCTCAACCGTTCATCACTCATCTGCTGTAACACTCGTCGGGTCTGCATTTGCCGCCCCCAACGCCTCACCGCCTGCCAGAGTTGTACGAAGCCGATAAACGGCGTTTTGGCTTTGTTTTCGTGAAATTCCATCTGCTGCCTCCTCATCTTTCAAAGGCTTCATCATCCGCCTTCTGGCAGTTCACAATACAGATGCAAATATTAGTTTTATTTAACATACAGACAGGTTAAAACAGCATCTGCATCCGGTTTTTTAGCTTCATCTGTACCGGTTTTTCTCTCTGTATGGTCTAAATAAGGAATACAGCATGACGCGTTATCAACATCTGGCAACTCTGCTTGCCGAGCGGATTGAGCAAGGGCTGTATCGTCACGGGGAGAAATTGCCGTCGGTGCGCAGCTTAAGTCGGGAGCACGGCGTCAGCATCAGCACCGTGCAGCAGGCGTATCAGACGCTGGAAACGATGAAGCTCATCACTCCGCAGCCGCGTTCGGGTTATTTTGTCGCACAACGTAAAGCCCAGCCGCCAGTGCCGCCGATGACGCGTCCGGTGCAGCGCCCGGTGGAAATTACCCAGTGGGATCAGGTGCTGGATATGCTGGAGGCGCATAGCGACAGTTCCATTGTTCCGTTAAGCAAAAGCACGCCGGATGTCGAAACGACCAGCCTGAAACCGCTGTGGCGTGAGCTAAGCCGGGTGGTGCAGCATAATCTGCAAACCGTTCTCGGTTATGACTTGTTAGCCGGTCAGCGGGTATTGCGAGAGCAGATTGCCCGCCTGATGCTCGACAGCGGCTCGGTGGTCACCGCCGATGACATCATTATCACCAGCGGCTGCCATAACTCGATGTCGCTGGCGTTAATGGCGGTGTGTAAACCGGGCGATATTGTCGCGGTCGAATCTCCCTGTTATTACGGTTCGATGCAGATGCTGCGCGGTATGGGCGTGAAAGTGATTGAAATCCCAACCGATCCTGAAACTGGCATCAGCGTTGAAGCGCTGGAACTGGCGCTGGAACAGTGGCCGATTAAAGGCATCATTCTGGTGCCAAACTGTAATAATCCGCTGGGATTTATTATGCCGGACGCACGCAAACGGGCCGTTCTCTCTCTCGCTCAGCGTCATGATATTGTGATTTTTGAAGATGATGTCTACGGCGAACTGGCAACGGAGTATCCGCGCCCGCGGACCATCCATTCATGGGATATCGACGGGCGAGTGTTGTTGTGCAGCTCGTTCAGTAAAAGTATTGCTCCAGGCCTGCGCGTGGGTTGGGTCGCACCGGGGCGTTATCACGATAAACTGATGCATATGAAATACGCCATCAGCAGCTTTAATGTGCCGTCCACGCAAATGGCGGCGGCAACGTTTGTGCTGGAAGGTCACTATCATCGCCATATCCGGCGGATGCGGCAGACTTATCAGCGCAATCTGGCGCTTTATACCTGCTGGATACGGGAATATTTTCCCTGCGAAATCTATATTACGCGCCCGAAAGGCGGATTTTTACTGTGGATCGAATTGCCTGAACAGGTCGATATGGTCTGCGTCGCGCGGCAGCTGTGCCGCATGAATATCCAGGTGGCAGCAGGCTCGATTTTCTCGGCTTCCGGCAAATACCGTAATTGTCTACGCATCAACTGCGCTTTGCCGCTCAGCGAAACCTATCGCGAAGCACTAAAGCAAATTGGCGAGGCCGTGTATCGGGCAATGGAATAAATTCGAATTAGTGGCGAAGCACCTGATTTCCTCTCACGAATCGCCTGTAACTCGTTGTATCTTTGCAGGGTCATCGCCACGTTCCAGCATGGCTTAGGCAAAGTGTGCTTCGTTCATACCGGATGCGGAGTGAACGCCTTATCCGGCCTACAAACCGCGCAAATTCAATAGATTGCAGAGGAAATGTAGGTCTGATAAGCGTAGCGCATCAGGCAGCTTTGCGTTTGTCATCCGTCTCTGATTAGTATTCGATCCATGGATCGCGCTTGATTTCAGGCAAGGGCTGCTCTAATGCCTGCATTTGCTCTGTCGAAAGTCCGGTAATCTTTTGTATCCATTCAGGATCTGCCCCATTCTGCAACAACAATCTAAGGAGGCGTTGTTCCCCTTCTTCTTTCCCCTTTTCCATCCCCAACAGCCATCCATCATTATAAATTCGCTCTGCAATCGTCATTATTCGCTCCCTGTGTTGTGGCATTCGACGGGTAAGTTCGCTGATAAACTTCTTAAAACGCGCTTCATCGCCAGTCAGTAAAATGTAATTTAACAGCGCAGTTATCTGGCTGTCATTAGCACACTCTGTAACCAGTAATACTACCAGTTGGTCGATAAGCCCCATCAGATCGCGCTGGCGAATATGCTTTTGGATCAACTCCAACAGGGCGACTCTGCGATGCTGCACAATCTCGTCGTCTGGCACGACAGTGACATCCACCAACGGGAACGCTGCGCTATAAAGCTTCCGTGCGGTAGTTGGGTCGGCAAATTCGTCCAGCCAGCACAGGGACCAGGGATAAGGACTACGGCTACCGTGATAAAACAGCATCGGGATGACCAGCGGTAGCTGCCGGCGTTTATCATGCTCGATATGGCGCTGCATCACCGCCATGGAATAGCGCATCAGGCGAAAGGCCATATGAATATCCTCACGGCTCTGATGTTCAATCACCACATAGATATAGCCATCACCTTCACGGGTCTTTACCGACCACAGAATATCGGAGTGTAGCGCCCGCAATTTTTCATCGACAAAGCTGGCTGACTCCAGTTTTAAGCTGTCGAGATCGCACAGTTCACGTAAATCTTTGGGTAAGTGGATCTCCATAAAATCCCGCGCGGTGTCAGGGTGCGTGAGAAAGGACTTAAATAATGCGTCATGCGGCGTGCTGGTCGTGAAGTTTGTCATGGCGATCCGTCACCTGTAGATAAGATGGCCCGACTTTAGCGACTAACAAAACCATTCTCACCCGGCAATTTCCCGTTCCCCGAGGCGCTTTCCAGGCTATTTTTGTTCATCTGCAAACGATACATTTTTCCGGAAACAGGCTCGCGTTTTACATTTCCTGTACCCGGCAGATATTCCCCTTTCCACCGCGCTCTTTTGATTAACCGCAAATTTTAATTACACTTAAGGTGTATATTTTCTATGCAACCCATCAATTCAAGAGGTGTAATGTGCTGATGACTATTTGTAATCGTTATACATTCTGACCCGAAGTCAGAAGGTATTTCTCTGTCTGTGTGTTCACAGGCAGTGTGGTTGATTACATGAAATTCAGTACATTTGTCCTTCTCGCCTGCCTTTCGTCATTACCGACGGTATTGAATTTCGGGTGATGCTGCCAACTTACTGATTTAGTGTATGATGGTGTTTTTGAGGTGCTCCAGTGGCTTCTGTTTCTATCAGCTGTCCCTCCTGTTCAGCTACTGACGGGGTGGTGCGTAACGGCA
>NZ_JAENDM010000041.1:0-37673 GCF_019375075.1 Escherichia sp. XD33 | reverse complement strand
GCGGCCTTAGCGCGGTGGTCCCACCTGACCCCATGCCGAACTCAGAAGTGAAACGCCGTAGCGCCGATGGTAGTGTGGGGTCTCCCCATGCGAGAGTAGGGAACTGCCAGGCATCAAATAAAACAAAAGGCTCAGTCGAAAGACTGGGCCTTTTGTTTTATCTGTTGTTTGTCGGTGAACGCTCTCCTGAGTAGGACAAATCCGCCGGGAGCGGATTTGAACGTTGCGAAGCAACGGCCCGGAGGGTGGCGGGCAGGACGCCCGCCATAAACTGCCAGGCATCAAATAAAGCGAAAGGCCATCCGTCAGGATGGCCTTTTTGCATTGGCGCAGAAAAAAATGCCGGATGCGACGCTGGCGCGTCTTATCCAGCTTACGCAGGCACGATAGCACGATAGGGGGCGGCTTATTCCCCCACATACGCCAGATTCAGCAACGGATACGGTTTCCCCAAATCGTCCACCTCAGAGCGTCCCGTAACCTTAAAACCCACCTTCTTATAGAACCCAACCGCCTGCTCATTTTGCTCATTAACGTTGGTTGTCAGTTCCGGTGCCATCGAGAGCGCATGCTCCACCAGCACCCGACCTACGCCGCAGCCGCGCACATCAGGATCGATAAACAGCGCATCCATATGCTGCCCACTTAGCAACATAAATCCAACCGGCTGATCCCGCTCATTAACCGCGACCCACAACGGCGCTTCCGGCAGGAAGGAACGAACTAGGTCCTCCAGCTCGGTCCGATACTCTGCTGATAGAAAATCGTGAGTGGCATCGACAGAACGACACCAAATCGCAACGAGTTCCTCCCCTTCCTCATGCCGTGAGCGGCGAATACTAATAACCATTTTCTCTCCTTTTAGTCATTCTTATATTCTAACGTAGTCTTTTCCTTGAAACTTTCTCACCTTCAACATGCAGGCTCGACATTGGCAAATTTTCTGGTTATCTTCAGCTATCTGGATGTCTAAACGTATAAGCGTATGTAGTGAGGTAATCAGGTTATGCCGATTCGTGTACCGGACGAGCTACCCGCCGTCAATTTCTTGCGTGAAGAAAACGTCTTTGTGATGACAACTTCTCGTGCGTCTGGTCAGGAAATTCGTCCACTTAAGGTTCTGATCCTTAACCTGATGCCGAAGAAGATTGAAACTGAAAATCAGTTTCTGCGCCTGCTTTCAAACTCACCTTTGCAGGTCGATATTCAGCTGTTGCGCATCGATTCCCGTGAATCGCGCAACACGCCCGCAGAGCATCTGAACAACTTCTACTGTAACTTTGAAGATATTCAGGATCAGAACTTTGACGGTTTGATTGTAACTGGTGCGCCGCTGGGCCTGGTGGAGTTTAATGATGTCGCTTACTGGCCGCAGATCAAACAGGTGCTGGAGTGGTCGAAAGATCACGTCACCTCGACGCTGTTTGTCTGCTGGGCGGTACAGGCCGCGCTCAATATCCTCTACGGCATTCCTAAGCAAACTCGCACCGACAAACTCTCTGGCGTTTACGAGCATCATATTCTCCATCCTCATGCGCTTCTGACGCGTGGCTTTGATGATTCATTCCTGGCACCGCATTCGCGCTATGCTGACTTTCCGGCAGCGTTGATTCGTGATTACACCGATCTGGAAATTCTGGCAGAGACGGAAGAAGGGGATGCATATCTGTTTGCCAGTAAAGATAAGCGCATTGCCTTTGTGACGGGCCATCCCGAATATGATGCGCAAACGCTGGCGCAGGAATTTTTCCGCGATGTGGAAGCCGGACTAGACCCGGATTTACCGTATAACTATTTCCCGCACAATGATCCGCAAAATACACCGCGAGCGAGCTGGCGTAGTCACGGTAATTTACTGTTTACCAACTGGCTCAACTATTACGTCTACCAGATCACGCCATACGATCTACGGCACATGAATCCAACGCTGGATTAATCTTCTGTGATAGTCGATCGTTAAGCGATTCAGCACCTTACCTCAGGCACCTTCGGGTGCCTTTTTTATTTCCGAAACGTACCTCAGCAGGTGAATAGATTTTATTCATATTGTTATCAACAAGTTATCAAGTATTTTTAATTAAAATGGAAATTGTTTTTGATTTTGCATTTTAAATGAGTAGTCTTAGTTGTGCTGAACGAAAAGAGCACAACGATCCTTCGTTCACAGTGGGGAAGTTTTCGGATCCATGACGAGGAGCTGCACGATGACTGAACAGGCAACAACAACCGATGAACTGGCTTTCACAAGGCCGTATGGCGAGCAGGAGAAGCAAATTCTTACTGCCGAAGCGGTAGAATTTCTGACTGAGCTGGTGACGCATTTTACGCCACAACGCAATAAACTTCTGGCAGCGCGCATTCAGCAGCAGCAAGATATTGATAACGGAACGTTGCCTGATTTTATTTCGGAAACAGCTTCCATTCGCGATGCTGATTGGAAAATTCGCGGGATTCCTGCGGACTTAGAAGACCGCCGCGTAGAGATAACTGGCCCGGTAGAGCGCAAGATGGTGATCAACGCGCTCAACGCCAATGTGAAAGTCTTTATGGCCGATTTCGAAGATTCACTGGCACCAGACTGGAACAAAGTGATCGACGGGCAAATTAACCTGCGTGATGCGGTTAACGGCACCATCAGTTACACCAATGAAGCAGGCAAAATTTACCAGCTCAAGCCCAATCCAGCGGTTTTGATTTGTCGGGTACGCGGTCTGCACTTGCCGGAAAAACATGTCACCTGGCGTGGTGAGGCAATCCCCGGCAGCCTGTTTGATTTTGCGCTCTATTTCTTCCACAACTATCAGGCACTGTTGGCAAAGGGCAGTGGTCCCTATTTCTATCTGCCGAAAACCCAGTCCTGGCAGGAAGCGGCCTGGTGGAGCGAAGTCTTCAGCTATGCAGAAGATCGCTTTAATCTGCCGCGCGGCACCATCAAGGCGACGTTGCTGATTGAAACGCTGCCCGCCGTGTTCCAGATGGATGAAATCCTTCACGCGCTGCGTGACCATATTGTTGGTCTGAACTGCGGTCGTTGGGATTACATCTTCAGCTATATCAAAACGTTGAAAAACTATCCCGATCGCGTCCTGCCAGACAGACAGGCAGTGACGATGGATAAACCATTCCTGAATGCTTACTCACGCCTGTTGATTAAAACCTGCCATAAACGCGGTGCTTTTGCGATGGGCGGCATGGCGGCGTTTATTCCGAGCAAAGATGAAGAGCACAATAACCAGGTGCTCAACAAAGTAAAAGCGGATAAATCGCTGGAAGCCAATAACGGTCACGATGGCACATGGATCGCTCACCCAGGCCTTGCGGACACGGCAATGGCGGTATTCAACGACATTCTCGGCTCCCGTAAAAATCAGCTTGAAGTGATGCGCGAACAAGACGCGCCGATTACTGCCGATCAGCTGCTGGCACCTTGTGATGGTGAACGCACCGAAGAAGGTATGCGCGCCAACATTCGCGTGGCTGTGCAGTACATCGAAGCGTGGATCTCTGGCAACGGCTGTGTGCCGATTTATGGCCTGATGGAAGATGCGGCGACGGCTGAAATTTCCCGTACCTCGATCTGGCAGTGGATCCATCATCAAAAAACGTTGAGCAATGGCAAACCGGTGACCAAAGCCTTGTTCCGCCAGATGCTGGGCGAAGAGATGAAAGTCATTGCCAGCGAACTGGGCGAAGAACGTTTCTCCCAGGGGCGTTTTGACGATGCCGCACGCTTGATGGAACAGATCACCACTTCCGATGAGTTAATTGATTTCCTGACCCTGCCAGGCTACCGCCTGTTAGCGTAAACCACCACATAACTATGGAGCATCTGCACATGAAAACCCGTACACAACAAATTGAAGAATTACAGAAAGAGTGGACTCAACCGCGTTGGGAAGGCATTACTCGCCCATACAGTGCGGAAGATGTGGTGAAATTACGCGGTTCAGTCAATCCTGAATGCACGCTGGCGCAACTGGGCGCAGCGAAAATGTGGCGTCTGCTGCACGGTGAGTCGAAAAAAGGCTACATCAACAGCCTCGGCGCACTGACTGGCGGTCAGGCGCTGCAACAGGCGAAAGCGGGTATTGAAGCAGTCTATCTGTCGGGATGGCAGGTAGCGGCGGACGCTAACCTGGCGGCCAGCATGTATCCGGATCAGTCGCTCTATCCGGCAAACTCGGTGCCAGCTGTGGTGGAGCGGATCAACAACACCTTCCGTCGTGCCGATCAGATCCAATGGTCCGCGGGCATTGAGCCGGGCGATCCGCGCTATGTCGATTACTTCCTGCCGATCGTTGCCGATGCGGAAGCCGGTTTTGGCGGTGTCCTGAATGCCTTTGAACTGATGAAAGCGATGATTGAAGCCGGTGCAGCGGCAGTTCACTTCGAAGATCAGCTGGCGTCAGTGAAGAAATGCGGTCACATGGGCGGCAAAGTTTTAGTGCCAACTCAGGAAGCTATTCAGAAACTGGTCGCGGCGCGTCTGGCAGCTGACGTGACGGGCGTTCCAACCCTGCTGGTTGCCCGTACCGATGCTGATGCGGCGGATCTGATCACCTCCGATTGCGACCCGTATGACAGCGAATTTATTACCGGCGAGCGTACCAGTGAAGGCTTCTTCCGTACTCATGCGGGCATTGAGCAAGCGATCAGCCGTGGCCTGGCGTATGCGCCATATGCTGACCTGGTCTGGTGTGAAACCTCCACGCCGGATCTGGAACTGGCGCGTCGCTTTGCACAAGCTATCCACGCGAAATATCCGGGCAAACTGCTGGCTTATAACTGCTCGCCGTCGTTCAACTGGCAGAAAAACCTCGACGACAAAACTATTGCCAGCTTCCAGCAGCAGCTGTCGGATATGGGCTACAAGTTCCAGTTCATCACCCTGGCAGGTATCCACAGCATGTGGTTCAACATGTTTGACCTGGCAAACGCCTATGCCCAGGGCGAGGGTATGAAGCACTACGTTGAGAAAGTGCAGCAGCCGGAATTTGCCGCCGCGAAAGATGGCTATACCTTCGTATCTCACCAGCAGGAAGTGGGTACAGGTTACTTCGATAAAGTGACGACTATTATTCAGGGCGGCACGTCTTCAGTCACCGCGCTGACCGGCTCCACTGAAGAATCGCAGTTCTAAGCAACAACAACCGTTGCTGACTGTAGGCCGGATAAGGCGTTCACGCCGCATCCGGCAATCGGTGCACGATGCCTGTTGCGACGCTTGCGCGTCTTATCATGCCTACAGCCGTTGCCGAACGTAGGCCGGATAAGGCATTTACGCCGCATCCGGCAATCGGTGCACGATGCCTGATGCGACGCTTGCGCGTCTTATCACGCCTACAACCGTTGCCGAACGTAGGCTGGATAAGGCGTTTACGCCGCATCCGGCAATTCTCTGCTCCTGATGAGGGCGCTAAATGCCGCGTGGCCTGGAATTATTGATTGCTCAAACCATTTTGCAAGGCTTCGATGCTCAGTATGGTCGATTCCTCGAAGTGACCTCCGGTGCGCAGCAGCGTTTCGAACAGGCCGACTGGCATGCTGTCCAGCAGGCGATGAAAAACCGTATCCATCTTTACGATCATCACGTTGGTCTGGTCGTGGAGCAACTGCGCTGCATTACTAACGGCCAAAGTACGGACGCGGCATTTTTACTACGTGTTAAAGAGCATTACACCCGGCTGTTGCCGGATTACCCGCGCTTCGAGATTGCGGAGAGCTTTTTTAACTCCGTGTACTGTCGGTTATTTGACCACCGCTCGCTTACTCCCGAGCGGCTTTTTATCTTTAGCTCTCAGCCAGAGCGCCGCTTTCGTACCATTCCCCGCCCGCTGGCGAAAGACTTTCACCCCGATCACGGCTGGGAATCTCTACTGATGCGCGTTATCAGCGACCTACCGCTGCGCCTGCGCTGGCAGAATAAAAGCCGTGACATCCATTACATTATTCGCCATCTGACGGAAACGCTGGGGACAGACAACCTCGCGGAAAGTCATTTACAGGTGGCGAACGAACTGTTTTACCGCAATAAAGCCGCCTGGCTGGTAGGCAAACTGATCACACCTTCCGGCACATTGCCATTTTTGCTGCCGATCCACCAGACGGACGACGGCGAGTTATTTATTGATACCTGCCTGACGACGACCGCCGAAGCGAGCATTGTTTTTGGCTTTGCGCGTTCTTATTTTATGGTTTATGCGCCGCTGCCCGCAGCGCTGGTCGAGTGGCTACGGGAAATTCTGCCAGGTAAAACCACCGCTGAATTGTATATGGCTATCGGCTGCCAGAAGCACGCCAAAACCGAAAGCTACCGCGAATATCTCGTTTATCTACAGGGCTGTAATGAGCAGTTCATTGAAGCGCCGGGTATTCGTGGAATGGTGATGTTGGTGTTTACGCTGCCGGGCTTTGATCGGGTATTCAAAGTCATCAAAGACAGGTTCGCGCCGCAGAAAGAGATGTCTGCCGCTCACGTTCGTGCCTGCTATCAACTGGTGAAAGAGCACGATCGCGTGGGCCGAATGGCGGACACCCAGGAGTTTGAAAACTTTGTGCTGGAGAAGCGGCATATTTCCCCGGCATTAATGGAATTACTGCTTCAGGAAGCAGCGGAAAAAATCACCGATCTCGGCGAACAAATTGTGATTCGCCATCTTTATATTGAGCGGCGGATGGTGCCGCTCAATATCTGGCTGGAACAAGTGGAAGGTCAGCAGTTGCGCGACGCCATTGAAGAATACGGTAACGCTATTCGCCAGCTTGCCGCTGCTAACATTTTCCCTGGCGACATGCTGTTTAAAAACTTCGGTGTCACCCGTCACGGGCGTGTGGTTTTTTATGATTACGATGAAATTTGCTACATGACGGAAGTGAATTTCCGCGACATCCCGCCGCCGCGCTATCCGGAAGACGAACTTGCCAGCGAACCGTGGTACAGCGTCTCGCCGGGCGATGTTTTCCCGGAAGAGTTTCGCCACTGGCTATGCGCCGACCCGCGTATTGGTCCGCTGTTTGAAGAGATGCACGCCGACCTGTTCCGCGCTGATTACTGGCGCGCACTACAAAACCGCATACGTGAAGGGCATGTGGAAGATGTTTATGCGTATCGGCGCAGGCAAAGATTTAGCGTACGGTATGGGGAGATGCTTTTTTGAGTAAAGCTTCCATATAATTTTTCTCCGCAATGTATCGAGGGTTATCCGTAAAGCCAAAGCTTTCAGCCATCTTATTTAATGTATTAAGGATTAATTCAGCAATAACCCGGTGACCAAATTCAAAAGCCAACTCAAAGGCAGAGTATTTTTGTGGGGCTTTGTGTTGCCAAAAATCCATAATATCTTCAGCGGTAAATCCAAACAGGCGTGCATGGTCAGATAAAGCAAGATAAACCGTCTCTACAACATTTTGTTGTTTATGCTGTATCGCTGAAAACAAACCGGGATATTCATTAGAATTATTTGCCAGGAGGAGGGGCTTCATATTTTTTTTATCGAATTTAAACGTATTAAACAGAGTGGGTAATGCGTTAAAAATAGTATTAATAACGTTCATATGTCCGCGCTGCATGGCCATAAACAAACCCGTGTCGCGCGCAAGACTTTTAGCGGTCAGAAGATCTACAATATCGGAAGCTGAAATGTTAATTTCCTGGGCTAGGCTGGGCAATGCTTCAAGAATAACTTTCACGATATCGCTATGTCCATTTTGCATCGCCAGATATAGTCCTGGGCAACCATAAAAATCCTTTGCCTTCAGGAGATCGAGTACCTGTTCTTTAGTCAAATGACATGTGCGAATTAACAAAGGTAACGCGTTCAAAACAATTTTCAGCATGTCGGCATCACCATTCGCCATAACATGGTATAAAACATGGCTGGACGTTCTATTTTTGGCACTCAGGAATTTATACACTTGTTCGTTATCTAAATGATGTGTTGCGGCCAGTTTAGGTAAGGCGTTCAGAATCGAGGTTACAACATTTTTATCCTTACGTGATATCGCTAAAAATAATCCAGAAAAACCATTTTTATCTTTTGCCTCCAGAATATGCATGAGATTTTTTTTCGAGAGTAATCCTTCATATCCTGTTTCTGACAATGAATTGAAAATAGTCTCAACGATATCCGCATTACCATAATTTATAGCCAAATATAAACCTGGCAGGTTAATACTATTATAGGCAGTCAACATTTCTGTTCTATGTAGTTCTGGCATTTTCTGGAGTTGAATCATCAGTTGCGTAAGTTGGTGATTCTGACCAATTGCCATTAGCAAATTCATCGTTGCAGGTGATAATGGAGGGGTTATTTCATCCACAGATCCTTTTAACATCAATAGCTGTTCTTTCGGAAGTGCTGGAATTATTGCAACAGATTGATTAATAACATGATCATTTGACCATTTCAGGAGGCTATAATCTACATTCATAAAATCCATCAGAGAATAGTGTTTAATATTCTCTTTGCTTTCGCTCATAATTCTTATTTTATCGTTAGTTACATTAGGATCATAAACCGAAACCACGTAATGGGTACATCCTTCAGTTGTGTTCTTTATTCTTAGCCGGACCGTCAAAGCATGGTTATCCACCAGTAATATGGCTGCCATAACACTGATGCCATTTGATTCCATCTTGTCAAAATATGCTTTCATAACTAGCCCGAAATCACCGCAGGCAGCAACGCAACGCCCCTCAGGACGGCTGGAAACCAACGCCAAAGTCTGGTTTTTGCATTTTTTGTTGAAGTGCGTGAGAAATTTTTCAGCTGAAGAGTAATCATCTTGATGGGGTTTGTAATCAACATTCTGATAAATATCATTAATATATTGTGCAGCAATGTGTCGGCATACTATACGGTTTTGGGGTCGCCCCGGAAAATAACATTGACCATTAAGTTTAATTCTTGGGAATTCTTTTTCTTTTCTATCTGATTTTAGGTTTAATTCTTGTTTATCAAGAGTGTCTGAGCGTTGAGGTAAAATTTCCATTAGGTATTTTTCAAATATTGGGGCAATGGTTTGAGTAAGTGTCGTGTTTTCGTTTTTATTAATTATCGTAATTTCTTTCTTATCAGCTTGTAAGACGGACGTGGAAAATTTAATGACAAAATCCTTGTTGCTAAAGATATGACGACCATTTTGTCTACAGTTCTCTGAGAAGCTTTTTAATAGAGGCGTCGCCAGCTCCTTGCCAGAAAATTTATCCTCGAGTTCTTTATAAAACAATTCACTCAGGGTTTGGTGTTCATTTGTCTGGGCTGTATTATTAATATTTGCAGAGAAAGAACTACGAGGAATACGAGTAATCATTTAAATATCTCATTGTTTATTGATGTCTTGAATTTTAACTATCAGAACAGTGAAAAAATTTAATATGATTACAACTAAAGAAATATCATAAATCGCTCAATCTCATAATGCAGCCGTAAAAGTTTCGGTGGAATGAGATCTTGCGATTTTGTTAATAATTAAGTGGTTTGATGTTTAAAAATAATGCTGAGTTAATAAAAGTGTGTGAAGTGTATGACATTAAGTTATTTTGGCGTCAATGCGATTAACAGACACCCTTATTCTATTGCCACTCAGGTATGATGGGCAGAATATTGCCTCTGCCCGCCAGAAAAAGTCAGCGCATTCCACCGTACGCCAGCGTCACTTCCTTCGCCGCTTTAATCACCATCGCGCCAAACTCGGTCACGCGGTCATCGGTAATACGTGAAATCGGTCCGGAAATAGAAATTGCGGCAAACGGTTCACGGTGCTCATCGAAAATACACGCTGCAAGGCAACGTAGCCCCAGTGCATGTTCCTCATCGTCAAATGAATAACCCCGTTTGCGCGTTTGGGCGAGATCTTCTTTTAAATGCACAGGAGACACCAGCGTTGCGTGGGTATAGGCATGTAACCCTTTGCGGTGCAGCAGCTTCGTCACCTGTTCTTCGCTCAGTTGGGCTAAAAAGGCTTTACCCGCACCGGAAGCGTGCATCGGCAATTTACCGCCGATAGGCGCGGACATTCGCATCAGATGCGTACACTGTACCTGGTCGATAATAATCGCTTCGTGATCGCTTTGATCAAGCACCGCCATATTGACCGTTTCGCCAGACTCTTCCATTAGATTGCGCAGGATAGGGTGAACAATCGCTAACAAATTACGGCTCTGGAGAAAGCTGCTGCCGACCATAAAGGCATGTGCGCCGATTGCCCAATGTCCCAGTTCGCCAACCTGACGCACGAAACCCTGCTGTTGCATCGTGGTTAGCAGGCGGTGGGTCGTGGAATTGGGTAACCCGGCTTGTTGCGCCAGTTCCGTGAGTGCCACACTGCCATTGGATTCGGCAATCCACTCCAGTAATTTCAGGCCACGCGTTAAAGACTGAACCTGTCCAGTCGCTGGTGCGGTGGCAACGGCGGGTTTTCTGCCGCGTTTCGCGGGAATGGGTGCGACCATGACAGTCTCCTTTTTCTGTATCGTGGAAATCATTTTCATTTTTATTGTTAGCTAATGCAATAGTTACTGAACTGATCCGATGAGTTAATGTTGAACAAATCTCATGTTGCGTGGTGGTCGCTTTTACCACAGATGCGTTTATGCCAGTATGGTTTGTTGAATTTTTATTAAATCTGGGTTGAGCGTGTCGGGAGCAAGTGTGAGCAGCAAAGTGGAACAACTGCGTGCGCAGTTAAATGAACGTATTCTGGTGCTGGACGGCGGTATGGGCACCATGATCCAGAGTTATCGACTGAACGAAGCCGATTTTCGTGGTGAACGCTTTGCCGACTGGCCATGCGACCTCAAAGGCAACAACGACCTGCTGGTACTCAGTAAACCGGAAGTGATCGCCGCTATCCACAACGCCTACTTTGAAGCGGGCGCGGATATCATCGAAACCAACACCTTCAACTCCACGACCATTGCGATGGCGGATTACCAGATGGAATCCCTGTCGGCGGAAATCAACTTTGCGGCGGCGAAACTGGCGCGAGCTTGTGCTGACGAGTGGACCGCGCGCACGCCAGAGAAACCGCGCTACGTTGCCGGTGTTCTCGGCCCGACCAACCGCACGGCGTCTATTTCTCCGGACGTCAACGATCCGGCATTTCGTAATATCACTTTTGACGGGCTGGTGGCGGCTTATCGAGAGTCCACCAAAGCGCTGGTGGAAGGTGGCGCGGATCTGATCCTGATTGAAACCGTTTTCGACACCCTTAACGCCAAAGCGGCGGTATTTGCGGTGAAAACGGAGTTTGAAGCGCTGGGCGTTGAGCTGCCGATTATGATCTCCGGCACCATCACCGACGCCTCCGGGCGCACGCTCTCCGGGCAGACCACCGAAGCATTTTACAACTCATTGCGCCACGCCGAAGCTCTGACCTTTGGCCTGAACTGTGCGCTGGGGCCCGATGAACTGCGCCAGTACGTGCAGGAGCTGTCACGGATTGCGGAATGCTACGTCACCGCGCACCCGAACGCCGGGCTACCCAACGCCTTTGGTGAGTACGATCTCGACGCCGACACGATGGCAAAACAGATACGTGAATGGGCGCAAGCGGGTTTTCTCAATATCGTCGGCGGCTGCTGTGGCACCACGCCACAACATATTGCAGCGATGAGTCGTGCAGTAGAAGGATTAGCGCCGCGCAAACTGCCGGAAATTCCCGTAGCCTGCCGTTTGTCCGGCCTGGAGCCGCTGAACATTGGCGAAGATAGCCTGTTTGTGAACGTGGGTGAACGCACCAACGTCACCGGTTCCGCTAAGTTCAAGCGCCTGATCAAAGAAGAGAAATACAGCGAGGCGCTGGATGTCGCGCGTCAACAGGTGGAAAACGGCGCGCAGATTATCGATATCAACATGGATGAAGGGATGCTCGATGCCGAAGCGGCGATGGTGCGTTTTCTCAATCTGATTGCCGGTGAACCGGATATCGCTCGCGTGCCGATTATGATCGACTCCTCAAAATGGGACGTCATTGAAAAAGGTCTGAAGTGTATCCAGGGCAAAGGCATTGTTAACTCTATCTCGATGAAAGAGGGCGTCGATGCCTTTATCCATCACGCGAAATTGTTGCGTCGCTACGGTGCGGCAGTGGTGGTAATGGCCTTTGACGAACAGGGACAGGCCGATACTCGCGCACGGAAAATCGAGATTTGCCGTCGGGCGTACAAAATCCTCACCGAAGAGGTTGGCTTCCCGCCAGAAGATATCATCTTCGACCCAAACATCTTCGCGGTCGCAACTGGCATTGAAGAGCACAACAACTACGCGCAGGACTTTATCGGCGCGTGTGAAGACATCAAACGCGAACTGCCGCACGCGCTGATTTCCGGCGGCGTATCTAACGTTTCTTTCTCGTTCCGTGGCAACGATCCGGTGCGCGAAGCCATTCACGCAGTGTTCCTCTACTACGCTATTCGCAATGGCATGGATATGGGGATCGTCAACGCCGGGCAACTGGCGATTTACGACGACCTACCCGCTGAACTGCGCGACGCGGTGGAAGATGTGATTCTTAATCGTCGCGACGATGGCACCGAGCGTTTACTGGAGCTTGCCGAGAAATATCGCGGCAGCAAAACCGACGACACCGCCAACGCCCAGCAGGCGGAGTGGCGCTCGTGGGAAGTGAATAAACGTCTGGAATACTCGCTGGTCAAAGGCATTACCGAGTTTATCGAGCAGGATACCGAAGAAGCCCGCCAGCAGGCTACGCGCCCGATTGAAGTGATTGAAGGCCCGTTGATGGACGGCATGAATGTGGTCGGCGACCTGTTTGGCGAAGGGAAAATGTTCCTGCCACAGGTGGTCAAATCGGCGCGCGTCATGAAACAGGCGGTGGCCTACCTCGAACCGTTTATTGAAGCCAGCAAAGAGCAGGGCAAAACCAACGGCAAGATGGTGATCGCCACCGTGAAGGGCGACGTCCACGACATCGGTAAAAATATCGTTGGTGTGGTGCTGCAATGTAACAACTACGAAATTGTCGATCTCGGCGTTATGGTGCCTGCGGAAAAAATTCTCCGTACCGCTAAAGAAGTGAATGCTGATCTGATTGGCCTTTCGGGGCTTATCACGCCGTCGCTGGACGAGATGGTTAACGTGGCGAAAGAGATGGAGCGTCAGGGCTTCACTATTCCGTTACTGATTGGCGGCGCGACGACCTCAAAAGCGCACACGGCGGTGAAAATCGAGCAGAACTACAGCGGCCCGACGGTGTATGTGCAGAATGCCTCGCGTACCGTTGGTGTGGTGGCGGCGCTGCTTTCCGATACCCAGCGTGATGATTTTGTCGCTCGTACCCGCAAGGAGTACGAAACCGTACGTATTCAGCACGGGCGCAAGAAACCGCGCACACCACCGGTCACGCTGGAAGCGGCGCGCGATAACGATTTCGCTTTTGACTGGCAGGCTTACACGCCGCCGGTGGCGCACCGTCTCGGCGTGCAGGAAGTCGAAGCCAGCATCGAAACGCTGCGTAATTACATCGACTGGACACCGTTCTTTATGACCTGGTCGCTGGCCGGGAAGTATCCGCGCATTCTGGAAGATGAAGTGGTGGGCGTTGAGGCGCAGCGGCTGTTTAAAGACGCCAACGACATGCTGGATAAATTAAGCGCCGAGAAAACGCTGAATCCGCGTGGCGTGGTGGGCCTGTTCCCGGCAAACCGTGTGGGCGATGACATTGAAATCTACCGTGACGAAACGCGTACCCATGTGATCAACGTCAGCCACCATCTGCGTCAACAGACCGAAAAAACAGGCTTCGCTAACTACTGTCTCGCTGACTTCGTTGCGCCGAAGCTTTCTGGTAAAGCAGATTACATCGGCGCATTTGCCGTGACTGGCGGGCTGGAAGAGGACGCACTGGCTGATGCCTTTGAAGCGCAGCACGATGATTACAACAAAATCATGGTGAAAGCGCTTGCCGACCGTTTAGCCGAAGCCTTTGCGGAGTATCTCCATGAGCGTGTGCGTAAAGTCTACTGGGGCTATGCGCCGAACGAGAACCTCAGCAACGAAGAGCTGATCCGCGAAAACTACCAGGGCATCCGTCCGGCACCGGGCTATCCGGCCTGCCCGGAACATACGGAAAAAGCCACCATCTGGGAGCTGCTGGAAGTGGAAAAACACACTGGCATGAAACTCACAGAATCTTTCGCCATGTGGCCCGGTGCATCGGTTTCGGGTTGGTACTTCAGCCACCCGGACAGCAAGTACTACGCTGTAGCACAAATTCAGCGCGATCAGGTTGAAGATTATGCCCGCCGTAAAGGTATGAGCGTTACCGAAGTTGAGCGCTGGCTGGCACCGAATCTGGGGTATGACGCGGACTGATTCACAAATCTGTCACTTTTCCTTACAACAAACAGGGCGCTCAATGAGTGCCCTGTCTCTTTATTAATATGAAACACTTATACTGGAAACAGGCTGGAATAATCTTAGCCGGAAAAACGAATGTCAAAAGGCACAGTAAAGATGCCAGTCAGCGTGTTTCCGGTCCTTTGGTCATTCAATTGCTTCAGGAACATATAACGATAAGGAGAACCTGAACTCGTGTTAACGCTGCTTCACCTGCTTTCTGCCGTCGCCCTGCTGGTCTGGGGGACTCATATTGTTCGAACCGGCGTAATGCGCGTCTTCGGCGCGCGTTTGCGTACTGTCCTTAGCCGGAGCGTCGAAAAAAAGCCGCTCGCCTTTTGCGCGGGGATCGGCGTTACCGCACTGGTACAGAGCAGTAATGCCACCACCATGCTGGTGACCTCGTTTGTCGCTCAGGATCTGGTAGCCCTCGCACCGGCTCTGGTCATTGTGCTGGGTGCAGATGTCGGGACGGCGCTAATGGCGCGTATTCTCACCTTCGACTTATCCTGGCTGTCACCGTTACTTATTTTTATCGGCGTGATTTTTTTCCTCGGACGCAAACAGTCACGCGCCGGGCAACTGGGCCGCGTCGGTATTGGTCTTGGGCTGATTTTGCTAGCGCTGGAGTTGATTGTGCAGGCCGTAACGCCGATCACCCAGGCAAACGGCGTTCAGGTGATCTTTGCCTCGCTGACCGGCGATATTCTGCTGGATGCGCTGATTGGCGCGATGTTCGCCATTATCAGCTACTCCAGCCTTGCTGCTGTACTGCTGACCGCGACTCTGACCGCCGCAGGCATTATCTCCTTCCCCGTGGCGCTCTGTCTGGTGATTGGTGCTAACCTCGGTTCCGGTCTGCTGGCAATGCTCAACAACAGTGCCGCCAATGCCGCAGCCCGCCGTGTCGCGCTGGGTAGTCTGCTGTTTAAGCTGGTGGGTAGCCTGATTATCCTGCCGTTTGTCCATTTGCTGGCAGAGACAATGGGGAAGTTGTCATTGCCAAAAGCGGAACTGGTGATCTATTTCCACGTCTTCTACAACCTTGTACGTTGCCTGGTCATGCTGCCATTTGTTGACCCGATGGCACGGTTTTGCAAAACGATTATTCGCGATGAACCGGAACTGGATACCCAGCTACGGCCTAAACATCTGGATGTCAGCGCGCTGGATACGCCCACGCTTGCTCTGGCGAACGCCGCGCGCGAAACCCTGCGCATTGGCGACGCCATGGAACAGATGATGGAAGGGTTGAATAAAGTGATGCACGGTGAGCCACGGCAGGAGAAAGAGCTGCGTAAGCTGGCAGATGATATCAACGTTCTCTACACCGCCATTAAGCTGTATCTGGCGCGGATGCCAAAAGAAGAGCTGGCGGAGGAAGAGTCGCGCCGCTGGGCAGAGATCATCGAAATGTCGCTCAACCTTGAACAGGCCTCCGATATCGTCGAGCGCATGGGCAGCGAAATTGCTGACAAATCACTGGCAGCACGGCGGGCATTTTCGCTTGATGGGTTGAAGGAACTGGATGCGCTCTATGAGCAATTGCTCAGTAATTTAAAGCTGGCAATGTCGGTGTTCTTCTCTGGCGATGTCACCAGCGCTCGTCGTTTGCGTCGCAGCAAACATCGTTTTCGCATTCTTAATCGCCGCTATTCCCACGCCCACGTCGATCGCCTGCATCAGCAAAACGTGCAGAGCATTGAAACCAGTTCGCTACATTTAGGCTTACTGGGAGATATGCAGCGCCTGAACTCGCTGTTTTGTTCGGTGGCTTACAGTGTGCTGGAACAGCCGGATGAAGATGAAGGACGGGACGAGTATTAATATTGTGAATCCTGTAGGCCTGATAAGACGCGTCAAGCGTCGCATCAGGCACTATGAACAAGATGCCGGATCATGCATCCGGCAATTCACTTAAAAACGGTGACCAGCTTCCAGCGGAACCGCTTCTTCACCAGCCTTAAACACATAAGTGGTGTTCGGGCCACCCAGCGTAGCGTGACCTTTACTCACTGTGATCCAGTTACCTTCCGGTAGACCAATAATCGTCAGTTCTGGCGCGACGACCAGCAGTTCGCGAATACGCTGCTCACGGGTTTCACCTTTATGGCCTTCCGGCAGCGCGTTGGTGAAGTGCGGGTTGATTTGCAGCGGGAACAGATTTAGCGCATCGAAACCTTGCGGATCGACAATCGGCATATCGTTGGTGGTACGAATAGTTGGGCAAGCAAGGTTAGCGCCTGCGCTCCAGCCAATATACAGCGCGCCACGTTTCACCACGTCAGTAATTGGTGCCAGCAGCCCGCGTTCGCGGCACTGTTTCAGCAACTGGAAAGTATTACCGCCGCCGACAATCACGATCTCAGCATTTTCAATAGCGGCAACGGGATCGACAACGCTATGAATACCGGTGACAGAAACACCCAGCGGAGCGAGAACCGCAGCCGTTTTCGCTGTGTAATCATCCCAGGTCTGCGTTACGCCAGCGAAAGGAATAAATACCGCTGAACGGCGACCCTGCAACTGTTCAGCAATCAGCGGCAGCGCATGTTCCAGCCAGGCTTTACCCGGCAGCGTCGAGTTACTCAATAAAAGCAGTTCCATTACTTCTCCGGTTAGTAAGAAATCACGGGAGGCATGCTACCACTGCGAATTTAACCACTTACTGACATGGCTCACGATGTCGCACATTGCTTCTGGAAAGTGATTTGAGCAGGTAACGAATTCAAGCCAATGGAAATAACAAATAGTTCGCTCATGACTATTTTTTATCAACCCAAAGGTACGGTATATTCCGTTTTTTACAGGAGAATTTATGCTGCCCGACTCATCAGTCCGTTTAAATAAATACATCAGCGAAAGCGGAATTTGCTCACGCCGCGAAGCGGATCGCTATATCGAGCAAGGCAATGTGTTCCTTAATGGCAAGCGAGCCACCATTGGCGATCAGGTGAAACCCGGCGACGTTGTGAAAGTAAACGGTCAGTTGATTGAGCCTCGGGAAGCCGAAGATTTGGTACTTATCGCCCTGAACAAGCCCGTCGGTATTGTCAGCACCACCGAAGATGGCGAGCGCGATAACATTGTCGATTTCGTTAACCACAGCAAACGCGTGTTCCCGATTGGCCGCCTGGATAAAGACTCCCAGGGGCTGATTTTCCTCACCAATCACGGCGATCTGGTGAATAAGATCCTCCGTGCGGGTAACGATCATGAGAAAGAGTATCTGGTTACGGTCGATAAACCGATTACCGATGAATTTATTCGTGGTATGGGGGCGGGGGTGCCAATCCTCGGGACAGTGACTAAAAAGTGTAAAGTCAAAAAAGAAGCGCCGTTTGTCTTCCGCATTACCCTGGTGCAGGGGCTGAACCGTCAGATCCGTCGCATGTGCGAGCACTTTGGTTACGAAGTGAAAAAGCTGGAACGTACGCGCATTATGAACGTCAGTTTAAGCGGCATTCCGCTGGGTGAGTGGCGCGATTTAACTGATGATGAGTTAATCGACCTCTTTAAGCTCATCGAAAATTCCTCTTCCGAGGCAAAACCTAAAGTGAAGGCCAAACCGAAAACAGCGGGCATCAAACGTCCAGTCGTTAAGATGGAAAAAACGGCGGAAAAAGGCGGTCGCCCGGCGTCCAACGGTAAGCGTTTTACCTCGCCGGGGCGTAAAAAGAAGGGGCGCTGATTAACGCCTCAGACTGATGAAAACGGCCCAAAAGTGCCCGGACAGTCCCCTCGCCCCTTCGGGAAAAGGGTTAGGGTGAGGGGAAAATTGTGTTCACACTGACGAGTGAAAATCTCAGGCGTTGATTGTGGATTAGCGCCTGCCGCGCGTCGACGTATTTGCTGACCAGCTAAATGACGCTTCAGGATCCGGTTTATAAGCCTGCTTTTTCTTCAACTGGCGGGCTTTTTTCGCTTCAGCCTCACGCTCAACCATTAATTTATCGATGTAATCTTTCTTAATGCTGTTGGTTTCGGAGTTGGTCAATACGCGACCATGCGCAATCCGCGCCCGATCCAGCAGTGTTTTAAGTTCACGCTGCTCGCGTTCAGTCATCTCTTTTTGGGTAATACGGGGGAGTGCCATGATGGTGCCCTCAGTGAGCCAGAGAGTTCAGTGTACGGGAATTCGTTTGCGAGCAGAACTGATAATATTCATTTTGCCTTCTCTTAACTATTTATCTCTTTCGATAATTAATTAGAGATGCAGATAAAAAAATTAAAGGCAATTATTCTCCGATAAAGACGCTGGTTAACAGAGTACAGGCTCGTTTATTGATGAGCATAGTGACAAGAAAATCAATACGGCCCGAAATATAGCTTCCAGGCCATACAGTATTTACTCAAACAAATTACTATGCAGTTTTTGCACCACCTGCTCGGCATCTTCGCCGGGCACCAGGAAGCACAGGTTATGGCTGGATGCGCCATAACAAATCATGCGAATGTTGAACGGTTCCAGTACGCCGAATACCTCTTTGCCAACGCCGCAGGCTTTTGACAGGTCATTGCCAATCAACGCGACCAGCGCCAGACCTTCTTCCACCTCCACCCGACACAGTGCGGAAAGCTCCATCAGCAGAGATTGCGTCAGCAACGTATCGCCAGTGGAGGTTGAACCGGTGGTATCAAGGGTTAATGCCACGCTCACTTCTGACGTGGTGATTAAGTCTACCGAAATATTATGCCGCGCGAGGATGCCGAAAACTTCCGCGAGGAAACCGCGAGAATGCAGCATATTCAGGCTGTGCAAAGTGAGTAGAGTCTGATTGCGACGAAGCGCCAGCGCGCGGAACAGCGGCGGATTTTCAGTTTTATTGCACACCAGCGTACCACCTGCGCGTGAGTCTTTGCTGGAGCCGACAAAGACCGGGATATCGCTGCGTACTGCGGGGAGCAACGTTGCTGGATGCAGTACTTTTGCACCAAAAGTTGCCATCTCTGCCGCTTCGGCAAACGCGATTTCATCAATGCGTTTTGCTGCGGAAACCACGCGTGGATCGGTGGTGTAGATGCCCGGGACGTCGGTCCAGATATCAACACGAGATGCGTGTAAAGCCTCCGCCAGCAAGGCTGCCGTATAATCGCTGCCTCCACGGCCAAGCGTCGTTGTACGACCTTTATTTTCGCTACCGATAAATCCCTGGGTGATCACTAAGCCGTCATTGAGGCGTGGGAGCAGCTGCAGCGCGGCCAGTTCCGCCAGCGCGGCTACATCTGGCTCTGCACGACCAAATCGGTCGTTGGTACGCATCACTTTACGTACATCAAACCACTGTGCCTGAACATCGCGTTCGCGCAGGATCTCAACAAACAGCAGGGTCGACATCAGCTCGCCGTGGCTGACCAGCTCATCTGTCAGCGCCGGAGACGTTGCCAGCGCCGCCGCTTCTGCCAGAACAGTAATGTTCTCCAGCAGACGTTCAATCTCTTCACGGATAACGTTCGGGTAACGCAGACGTTCCAGAATGGCAAACTGGATGTTGCGAATAGCGTCGAGTTTTTCGAATCGCTCGCCAGGTTCCAGCCCTTCCGCTAAAGCGACCAGCAGATTAGTGATACCAGCAGAAGCCGAGAGGACTACTAAACGCACGTTGGCATCAGAAAGCACAATATCAGCGCTGCGGTTCATGGCGTCAAAATCAGCTACGCTGGTACCGCCAAATTTGGAGACAACAATTTCAGACATAACTACCTCGTGTCAGGGGATCCATTTTCAGCCTTGGCACAAGGGAAGAGCGGAAGACGGGTGGGCGCAGAGCGATACTTCGCTACTATTTTCACCCAGAAGTGCTCCACCACTTGCGAAACGCCCGACTGCGAACGCTTCTGGTGACAACCCAGGGGATTCAGCCCCTGTAGCCGATGATGAACGTGGCCAGCCGTTCAATCACCTCGGCGATGCACCCCCTCAGGTGTTATCACAGGACTGGCTCCTCCAACACCGTTACTTGGGCAACGCGCCTCTTCTGGCCTGCGCTAGCGCAGGTAGTACATTTATAAATAAAGGGTGAGCGGGGCGGTTGTCAACGACGGGGTCATGCGGATTTTTCATCCACTCCTGGCGGTCAGTAGTTCAGCTAATAAATGCTTCACTGCGCTAAGGGTTTACACTCAACATTACGCTAACGGCACTAAAACCATCACATTTTTCTGTGACTGGCGCTACAATCTTCCAAAGTCACAATTCTCAAAATCAGAAGAGTATTGCTAATGAAAAACATCAATCCAACGCAGACCGCTGCCTGGCAGGCACTACAGAAACACTTCGATGAAATGAAAGACGTTACGATCGCCGATCTTTTTGCTAAAGACGGCGATCGTTTTTCTAAGTTCTCCGCAACATTCGACGATCAGATGCTGGTGGATTACTCCAAAAACCGCATCACCGAAGAGACGCTGGCGAAATTACAGGATCTGGCGAAAGAGTGCGATCTGGCGGGCGCGATTAAGTCGATGTTCTCTGGCGAGAAGATCAACCGCACTGAAAACCGCGCCGTGCTGCACGTAGCGCTGCGTAACCGTAGCAATACCCCGATTTTGGTTGATGGCAAAGACGTAATGCCGGAAGTCAACGCGGTGCTGGAGAAGATGAAAACCTTCTCAGAAGCGATTATTTCCGGTGAGTGGAAAGGTTATACCGGCAAAGCAATCACTGACGTAGTGAACATCGGGATCGGCGGTTCTGACCTCGGCCCATACATGGTGACCGAAGCACTGCGTCCGTACAAAAACCACCTGAACATGCACTTTGTTTCTAACGTCGATGGGACTCACATCGCTGAAGTGCTGAAAAAAGTAAACCCGGAAACCACGCTGTTCCTGGTAGCATCTAAAACCTTCACCACTCAGGAAACCATGACCAACGCCCATAGCGCGCGTGACTGGTTCCTGAAAGCGGCAGGTGATGAAAAACACGTTGCGAAACACTTCGCTGCGCTCTCCACCAATGCCAAAGCCGTTGGCGAGTTTGGTATTGATACTGCCAACATGTTCGAGTTCTGGGACTGGGTTGGCGGCCGTTACTCTTTGTGGTCAGCGATTGGCCTGTCGATTGTTCTCTCCATCGGCTTTGATAACTTCGTTGAACTGCTTTCTGGCGCACACGCGATGGACAAGCATTTCTCCACCACGCCTGCCGAGAAAAACCTGCCTGTACTGCTGGCGCTGATTGGCATCTGGTACAACAATTTCTTTGGTGCGGAAACTGAAGCGATTCTGCCGTATGACCAGTATATGCACCGTTTCGCGGCGTACTTCCAGCAGGGCAATATGGAGTCCAACGGTAAGTATGTTGACCGTAACGGTAACGTTGTGGATTACCAGACTGGCCCGATTATCTGGGGTGAACCAGGCACTAACGGTCAGCACGCGTTCTACCAGCTGATCCACCAGGGAACCAAAATGGTACCGTGCGATTTCATCGCCCCGGCTATCACCCATAACCCGCTCTCTGATCACCACCAGAAACTGCTGTCTAACTTCTTCGCCCAGACCGAAGCGCTGGCGTTTGGTAAATCCCGTGAAGTGGTTGAGCAGGAATATCGCGATCAGGGTAAAGATCCGGCAACGCTTGACTACGTGGTGCCGTTCAAAGTGTTCGAAGGTAACCGCCCGACCAACTCCATCCTGCTGCGCGAAATCACTCCGTTCAGCCTGGGGGCGTTGATTGCGCTGTATGAGCACAAAATCTTTACTCAGGGCGTGATCCTGAACATCTTCACCTTCGACCAGTGGGGCGTGGAGCTGGGTAAACAACTGGCAAACCGTATTCTGCCAGAGCTGAAAGATGATAAAGAAATCAGCAGCCACGATAGCTCGACCAATGGTCTGATTAACCGCTATAAAGCGTGGCGCGGTTAATCATCGTTCATGCCTGATGCCGCTATGTAGGCCGGATAAGGCGTTCACGCCGCATCCGGCAACCGATGCCTGATGCGACGCGGTCGCGTCTTATCAGGCCTACAGGTCGATGCCGATATGTACATCGTATTCGGCAATTAATACATAGCACGATTGATTAAATAACCTTAATAACAATGCCGACGTTATGTCGGCATTTTTTTATCAGATAAATCCCCTTGTCTGTGATTTAACGGAAATCATACCGTGAGGTTAATCCTAAAATAGATTTTTAATCGTTGTTTATTTCGGAAAATACGCAGATTAATTACTTTTGTTTTTATTTTAAGTTTATGATTTTTATTGTTATTTAAATATAAGTTGAAACTTATATTTGATATTCATTCCAATTATCCTAAAACACCATCGCTAATTCCCCGCGCCGTAATTCGCATGCTTTAGTTGTGTATACTCGATCCCGCCCGAAATGTTTTTGGGTAAATCTCCATTCATTCAATGAAGGGAAATTGTTATGAAAAAAGTTCTGTATGGCATTTTTGCCATATCTGCGCTTGCGGCGACTTCTGCGTGGGCTGCACCTGTACAGGTGGGCGAAGCGGCAGGGTCGGCAGCAACGTCGGTTTCGGCGGGGAGTTCCTCCGCGACCAGCGTCAGCACCGTAAGCTCGGCGGTGGGTGTCGCGCTCGCGGCAACCGGTGGCGGTGATGGTTCTAATACCGGGACCACCACAACCACAACCACCAGTACCCAGTAATAAAGTATGTATCCCCAAAATAATTCGAGTCATCGCATCTGTGGCTTGAAATATGAAGGGGATTAACCATAACCACACTCCGGTGTGGTTATTCTGCCCCTCTGGAGAAGAGTCGTGAAGCGACCTGCACTCATTCTTATCTGCCTGTTATTACAGGCCTGTTCAGCCACGACTAAAGAGCTGGGCAATTCACTGTGGGACAGTCTGTTCGGCACGCCAGGCGTACAGCTGACGGACGATGATATTCAAAATATGCCCTACGCCAGCCAGTACATGCAGCTTAATGGCGGGCCGCAATTGTTTGTGGTGCTGGCCTTCGCTGAAGACGGACAACAAAAATGGGTCACTCAGGATCAAGCCACTCTCGTCACACAACATGGTCGTCTGGTGAAGACTTTGCTTGGCGGCGACAACCTGATTGAAGTGAATAACCTTGCCGCCGACCCGCTGATTAAACCCGCACAAATCATTGATGGTGCAACCTGGACGCGCACGATGGGCTGGACCGAGTATAAGCAGGTACGCTACGCCACCGCACGATCAGTCTTCAAATGGGATGGCACCGATACCGTCAAAGTCGGCAGCGATGAAACCCCGGTTCGCGTGCTGGACGAAGAAGTCTCCACCGACCAGGCGCGCTGGCATAACCGCTATTGGATCGACAGCGAAGGGCAAATTCGCCAGTCGGAACAGTATCTCGGCGCGGATTATTTTCCGGTGAAAACCACTCTCATCAAGGCGGCAAAACAATGATTAAACAAACTATTGTCGCGTTGCTTTTGAGTGTGGGAGCGTCATCGGTCTTCGCGGCAGGAACCGTCAAGGTGTTCAGCAATGGCAGCAGTGAGGCCAAAACGCTAACGGGCGCAGAGCATTTAATCGATCTGGTAGGCCAACCGCGGCTGGCAAACAGCTGGTGGCCCGGTGCGGTGATTAGCGAAGAGCTGGCAACGGCGGCAGCATTGCGTCAGCAGCAGGCGTTGCTGACACGGCTGGCAGAACAGGGCGCAGATTCCAGCGCCGACGATGCCGCTGCGATTAACGCCTTACGCCAGCAAATTCAGGCGTTGAAAGTGACGGGCAGGCAAAAAATCAATCTTGATCCCGATATCGTCCGCGTTGCCGAACGCGGTAACCCGCCGTTGCAGGGCAACTACACGCTGTGGGTCGGACCACCGCCGTCCACGGTCACGTTGTTCGGGCTTATCAGCCGTCCTGGCAAGCAGCCATTCACTCCAGGTCGCGACGTGGCGAGCTATCTCTCTGACCAGAGCCTGCTCAGCGGTGCGGATCGCAGCTACGCGTGGGTGGTTTACCCGGACGGACGCACGCAAAAAGCGCCGGTGGCTTACTGGAACAAGCGTCACGTAGAGCCGATGCCCGGCAGCATTATTTATGTTGGCCTCGCGGACTCCGTCTGGAGTGAGACGCCTGATGCCCTTAACGCCGACATTCTTCAGACTCTGACGCAGCGGATACCTCAATAATGAAAAAAAGACATCTGCTTAGCTTACTGGCGCTGGGCATTAGCATGGCTTGCTACGGCGAAACATATCCTGCGCCCATTGGCCCGTCGCAGTCGGATTTCGGTGGCGTAGGATTATTACAAACGCCCACCGCACGCATGGCGCGGGAAGGGGAGTTGAGCCTGAACTATCGCGATAACGATCAGTACCGTTATTACTCAGCTTCAGTGCAACTCTTCCCGTGGCTGGAAACAACGCTGCGCTACACCGACGTGCGCACCCGGCAGTACAGCAGCGTCGAAGCGTTCTCTGGCGATCAAACGTATAAAGATAAAGCCTTCGATCTCAAACTGCGTTTGTGGGAAGAGAGTTACTGGCTGCCGCAAGTGGCGGTTGGTGCGCGGGATATCGGCGGTACGGGGCTGTTTGATGCGGAATATCTTGTTGCCAGCAAAGCCTGGGGGCCGTTCGATTTTACGCTCGGCCTGGGCTGGGGATATTTGGGCACCAGCGGTAATGTGAAAAATCCGCTCTGTTCAGCCAGTGATAAATATTGCTATCGCGATAACAGCTACAAACAGGCGGGATCTATCGACGGTAGCCAGATGTTCCACGGTCCTGCCTCACTGTTTGGCGGCGTGGAATACCAGACGCCCTGGCAACCGCTGCGCCTGAAACTGGAGTATGAAGGCAATAATTATCAGCAGGATTTTGCCGGGAAGCTGGAGCAAAAAAGTAAGTTTAACGTCGGTGCGATTTATCGCGTTACCGATTGGGCCGACGTTAACCTTAGCTATGAACGTGGCAACACCTTTATGTTTGGCGTTACGTTGCGCACCAACTTTAACGATCTGCGCCCGTCTTACAACGATAACGCCCGCCCGCAATATCAACCGCAGCCGCAGGATGCCATTTTGCAGCATTCGGTGGTGGCGAATCAGTTAACGCTGTTGAAATACAATGCCGGACTTGCCGATCCACAGATCCAGGCGAAAGGCGATACGCTGTATGTTACCGGCGAGCAGGTGAAATATCGTGATTCGCGCGAAGGGATCATCCGTGCGAATCGGATCGTGATGAACGATCTGCCGGATGGGATCAAAACGATCCGCATTACGGAAAATCGCCTTAACATGCCGCAGGCGACGACGGAAACCGATGTCGCCAGCCTGAAAAATCATCTCGCCGGAGAGCCGTTGGGCCACGAAACGACGCTGGCGCAAAAACGCGTCGAGCCAGTGGTTCCGCAGTCCACCGAGCAGGGCTGGTATATCGACAAATCACGCTTTGATTTCCATATCGATCCGGTGCTGAACCAGTCGGTCGGTGGCCCGGAAAACTTTTACATGTATCAGCTGGGCGTGATGGGAACGGCAGATTTGTGGCTGACGGACCATCTGCTGACCACCGGCAGCCTGTTTGCAAATCTTGCCAACAACTACGACAAGTTTAACTACACTAATCCTCCGCAGGACTCGCACTTACCGCGCGTGCGTACCCATGTGCGCGAGTATGTGCAGAACGATGTCTATGTGAATAACCTGCAAGCCAACTACTTCCAGCATCTGGGCAACGGCTTCTACGGTCAGGTCTACGGTGGTTATCTCGAAACCATGTTTGGCGGTGCGGGGGCAGAAGTGTTGTATCGCCCGCTGGACAGCAACTGGGCGTTTGGTCTGGATGCCAACTACGTTAAACAGCGCGACTGGCGTAGTGCAAAAGATATGATGAAATTCACCGACTACAGCGTGAAAACCGGACATCTGACCGCCTACTGGACGCCATCTTTCGCTCAGGATGTGTTAGTTAAAGCCAGCGTCGGGCAGTATCTGGCAGGGGATAAAGGCGGCACGCTGGAGATCGCCAAACGCTTTGATAGCGGCGTGGTGGTGGGTGGCTATGCCACGATCACTAATGTTTCGAAAGAGGAGTACGGCGAAGGGGACTTCACCAAAGGCGTGTATGTCTCGGTACCGTTGGATCTCTTCTCGTCTGGCCCGACACGCAGCCGTGCGGCGATTGGCTGGACACCGCTGACGCGTGACGGTGGTCAACAACTTGGGCGTAAGTTCCAGTTGTATGACATGACCAGCGACCGTAGCGTCAATTTCCGCTAAGTCATGGGAAAGGTGCCAGTTTTCGCAATCACTGGCACCCTCATTCTTAATGGCCTGTTGAGCCATCAGGAACGCAGTTCACCCCCGGTTTGCGATCTGGTGTGTAAAGGCGAAAACATTCTGTCTTCCTGTCCGTCGATATCGGTTGCAGGTCTGGTTGCCTGAGCGACTGGGCCATCATTGGGCTGGAGACATTGCTTTGCGGTAGGTCGGCTTTATCAGCAGTACCGAGCGGACCAGCATAAGCAGGAAGAACAGAGACTGATAACATCAAAGCAGCAAAATAAGGCTTCATTTTTACCACCTTTATCAGGTTACGTTTCATTTGTTCCAGAGGAACATTGTCGATTTTTCGCGCATTGCTGGTGGCTGGGAATCACCTGAATGGGTGATTTTTGAATTACCGGCTTTGGTGCGGTTTGTCTTGCCGGATGCGCCGCCAGGCGCGGCTTATCCGGCCTACGGGTAGGTATATCCGGCTTTGGTGGAGGCGCGCTCCAAATCCAGGTTGAACAAAACATACACAAAAAATATAGATCTCCGTCACATTTTTGCGTTATACAGGAAGCTCGCCACTGTGAAGGAGGTACTGCTATGACGTCACTCTCTCGTCCGCGCGTGGAGTTTATCTCCACCATTTTGCAGACCGTACTCAATCTTGGCCTGCTGTGCCTCGGCCTGATTTTGGTTGTCTTCCTCGGCAAAGAAACGGTGCATCTGGCTGATGTGCTGTTCGCGCCAGAACAAACCAGCAAATATGAGCTGGTAGAAGGACTGGTGGTTTACTTTCTCTATTTCGAATTTATCGCGCTGATTGTGAAGTACTTTCAGTCCGGTTTTCACTTCCCGCTACGTTACTTTGTCTATATTGGGATCACCGCCATTGTGCGCTTGATCATCGTCGATCATAAATCGCCACTGGATGTGTTGATCTACTCGGCTGCGATCCTGTTACTGGTGATCACCCTGTGGCTGTGTAATTCGAAACGGCTGAAGCGGGAGTAAAAAGTCAGCACGCCGAAATGGCGCGGCGTGCTGGACAGGAAGATTACAGCGTAGCAGTTTGTTGTGTTTTCTTCGTTTCCGGTTCCCAGAGCGCTTCCAGCTCCTCAAGGGTTTTACCTTTGGTTTCCGGGACAAATTTCCACATAAACAGTGCTGCCAGAACGCCCATACAACCGTAAATCCAGTAGGAGAAACCGTTGTGGAAATGGGCCACCAGCCAGGAGTTTTTGTCCATCATCGGGAAGGTCCAGGAGACGAAGTAGTTCGCCAGCCACTGGGCCGCCACCGCGATTGCCAGCGCTTTACCACGAATAGCATTCGGGAAGATTTCCGACAGCAGTACCCAGCATACCGGACCCCAGGACATGGCAAAGGCGGCAACATAGAACAGCATCGACAGTAGCGCCACAATACCCGGTGCCTGAGTGTAAAACGCGGTACCGAGGCTAAACATACCGATTGCCATTCCGAGTGCGCCGATAATTTGCAGTGGCTTACGACCAAATTTATCCACCGTCATAATTGCCAGAACGGTGAAGGTGAGGTTGATAACTCCGACAATAATGGTCTGCAACAGCGCGATATCCGTGCTGGCCCCCAGCGTTTTGAACACTTCCGGCGCGTAGTACAGCACCACATTGATGCCGACAAATTGCTGGAAGATGGAGAGCATTACGCCGATTACAATCACGCCCACGCCAAACATCAGCAGACGACCACCGGTTTTGCGGCCATGATCCAGGGAGTGTTTAATTTCCTGTACTGCCTGAGTTGCAAGCGTGTTGCCCATAATTTTGCGCAGGATACCTTCCGCCTGTTCTTGCTTGCCGCGCGACATCAGCCAGCGAGGACTTTCTGGCACGGTATACAGCAGCATTAAGAACAGCAGTGCAGGGATACATTCCGAGGCAAACATATAACGCCAGCCGTCAGTATTCAGCCAGCTGGCATCACCGGAACGGGCAATAAAATAGTTTACGCAGTAAACTAAAAGTTGCCCGAAAATAATCGCAAACTGGTTAAAAGAGACCAGTTTCCCGCGAATATGAGCTGGAGCCAGTTCCGCAATATACATTGGCGAGAGCATTGAGGCTAAACCAACGCCAATACCGCCAATAATGCGATAAATAACAAATTCCGGGACATAACCTGCCAGATAAACAGGCACTGTGTTGTCCGGGTTTATAGAGGTAAAACCAAGTTCTGGCCAGGCAGAACCTACACCAGAAATAAAAAACAGGACAGCAGCAATCTTAAGTGAATCACGACGACCGAAGCGGTTACTGCAATAACCACCGAGGGCACCGCCGATGATGCAACCAATCAGAGCGCTGGCCACGCAAAACCCTAACAGGGAGTTGGCAGCGGATTCACTTAAGTTTTGTGGAGCAACAAAGACGGTATTGAGTGACTCAACAGTACCGGAAATAACGGCGGTGTCGTAGCCAAATAATAAACCACCTAATGTAGCGACTAAGGTAATCGAAAATATATAACTGGAATTATACTGGGTATTCATTCAGACCTGCCTTAGACCATTCTGATCTTTTATCAGTGCATTGATGTTGGAATTGTCAGGCAGTTAAGGCAATTATCATTTTTTACAATGCGTTTACGTAATGTCTTTTCTGTGATCTTAATTGTGATAATTATCCAAAATTGATAAAAACAATACTATTGCCGTGACTCAGAGCACGAAAGAGAATTATCGTAAGTGGGAAAACAAATAACGTAAAAATAATAAGCTCTATGATGGAAATATTAACCGGCGAACGATTCAGATTGCAGACGAAAGAAAAAAAGGCGCTCCGTGGAGCGCCGAATAACAGTCACAAGTTGGGATAACGTAAGTTGAGGGTGCAGCGGCATAACATTGGCAGAACAACATCTTTAACCTTTCACACCACCTGCCGTCAGGCCGTTGACCAGCCAGCGTTGAGCCAGCAAGAAGACGATGGTGATCGGTAATGCAGACATCACGGCAGCGGCGGCAAAGTCACCCCACAGGTAGTTTTGCGGGTTGAGGTATTGCTGCATCCCCACGGCCAGGGTGTAGCTGTTTACGTCACGCAGTAACAGCGACGCGACCGGAACTTCAGTAATGGCAGCGATAAACGACAGGATGAATACCACCGCCAGAATCGGTACTGACAGCGGCAACAGGACAAGGCGGAAGGCCTGCCACGGTGTCGCACCATCCAGCGCAGCAGCTTCTTCCAGCGAACTGTCGATGGTTTCGAAATAGCCTTTGATGGTCCAGACATGCAGCGCAATCCCACCCAGATACGCGAAAATTACGCCGCCGTGAGTATTCAGGCCAATGAATGGAATGTACTCACCCAGACGATCAAACAACGCATACAACGCGACCAGTGAAAGTACTGCCGGGAACATCTGGAAAATCAGCATTCCTTTCAGCAGCGTCGCTTTGCCTGGAAAGCGCATACGGGCGAAAGCGTAGGCGCAGGTGGTGGAGAGCGCCACAATGCCAATCGCGGAAATCCCGGCGACCTTTACCGAGTTCCACAGCCACAGCAGTACCGGGAATGGCGGTGGCGTAATGCGACCATCAGCCTGTTCAACGCTAAAACCTAACGCCAGTTTCCAGTGATCCCAGGAGATTTGCTCCGGGATCAGGCTGCCGGTCGCAAAGTTTCCCTGACGCAGCGAGATAGCGACGACCATCAGCAGCGGGAACATAATCGCTGCGATAAAAAGTAGCAGTAGCAGGTGAGTAATAAATAAACGAGCTTTTTGCGATTTCGGTTGGACCATTGCCATTTTTGTTATCTCCCTTAATCAAACTTCATTCGCGTGGCTTTCAGGTTCACTATCGCCAGCGCACCCACCAGCAGGAAGATCAGCGTGGCAATTGCTGCCGCCAGACCGAAGTCCTGACCCCCGCCGCCTTCAAAAGCGATGCGGTAGGTGTAGTTAACAAGCAGGTCGGTATAACCGGCTGGCGTGGTCGTGCCAAGACGATCCGGGCCGCCGTTGGTTAACAGTTGAATCAGCACGAAGTTGTTAAAGTTAAAGGCGAAGCTGGCGATCATCAGCGGCGTCAGCGGTTTAATCAGCAGCGGCAGCGTAATCTTAAAGAAGTTCTGGAACGGACCTGCGCCATCCATTGCTGAGGCTTCATACAAATCGTCCGGAATCGCTTTCAGCAAGCCCATGCAGAGGATCATCATGTACGGATAACCCAGCCAGGTATTGACGATAATTAGCATCGTGCGGGCGGTGGTCGGATCGCTGAACCAGGCGGGCTTCACGCCAAACAGCGCGCTCAACATCATGTTGATTTCACCGAAGCTCTGGTTAAACAACCCTTTGAAAATCAAGATTGAAATGAACGATGGCACCGCGTAGGGCAGAATCAGCAGGACGCGATAGACCGCTTTGCCGCGCAACGCTTCCCACTGCACCAGACACGCCAGAACCATGCCGACCGCCACCGTTAAAAAGACAGTGATCAGCGAGAACACCACGGTCCAGACGAAAATGGCGAGGAACGGTTTCTGAATGCCTTCGTCGGTAAAGACGCGGGTAAAGTTTTTCCAGCCGGTGGTCACGGTGTAACCGGGGCTTAGCTTTTCATCACCCCAGTTGCCGTCGGCGGTAATGGACTGGTAAAAGCCAATTTGGTTATTCGGACGATATTTCACGCCGCTCTGATTATTCGTCAACGTGCCGTCACCGTCGAGTGTGTAGAGCGGCTGCGTGCCAGAAAACTGGCGCAGGGAGCTCATCATCACTTTGTTGCCATCCGGCAGAATGGCGGTAATGTCACTCAGCGCCTGACGATTCTGGGTAATCACGCGCAGATTCGCGCGTTCGCCTTCGGGCTGGGCGGTCGTTTCTTTCAGTTGCAGTTTTTGCTCGCCGCCAAATTTAAAAGCGTCGGAGAGGTAATTTTTGCCGGTTTCGCCGTCGCTGAGCGCCAGTTGCCACTCATCGCCCGCCGGGTAAAGACCAAAGTTATAGGTTTTGCCTGCTTGCCAGGAGCGATCTAACAACACTTCCTGCGCACGTTCAAAAGTCAGCTGGTTAGTGCTGCTGTAGTTGGTGAAGGCAATGGCGATGGTGCAGACCAGAGGGAAGAGGACGAATAATCCCATTCCAGCCATTCCCGGGTAAACATAGCGCCAGGCGTAGGCTTTACGATTGGCGAAAATATACAGCCCCGCTGAACTCAATATCAGCGTGGTAATGGCGAACAGGTATTCCCCTTGTGCGTACATTAAAACAACAAGGTAACCCACCAGCAGGCCGAGCAGACCTAGCACTGACCATTTCAGCGCGTCGCTTTGCCACCAATGTTTCTTTTTAATGACATCCATGGGGTTCTTCCTCATTCCAGGACGGATAAGGCTTTCACGCCTTATCCGACAACAACTGCCTGATGCGACGCTGACGCGTCTTATCAGGCCTACATACGTTTCGGTTTTGTAGGCCGGACAAGGCGTTCACGCCGCATCCGGCATTTCACAGCATTACTTGGTGATACGAGTCTGCGCGTCTTTCAGGGCTTCATCGACAGTCTGACGACCGCTGGCGGCGTTGATCACCGCAGTACGCACGGCATACCAGAAAGCGGACATCTGCGGGATGTTCGGCATGATTTCACCTTTCTGGGCGTTTTCCATGGTGGCGGCAATACGTGGATCTTTCGCCAACTCTTCCTCGTAAGACTTCAGCGCTACGGCACCCAGCGGTTTGTCTTTATTAACCGCTTCCAGACCTTCATCAGTCAGCAGATAGTTTTCGAGGAACTCTTTCGCCAGCTCTTTGTTCGGACTGGCGGCGTTAATACCTGCGCTCAGCACGCCAACGAACGGTTTGGATGGTTGACCCTTGAAGGTCGGCAGTACCGTTACACCATAATTCACTTTGCTGGTGTCGATGTTGGACCATGCCCACGGGCCGTTGATGGTCATCGCTGTTTCGCCTTTATTAAAGGCAGCTTCTGCGATGGAGTAATCGGTGTCTGCATTCATGTGTTTGTTTTTAATCAGGTCAACCAGGAAGGTCAGACCCGCTTTCGCGCCAGCGTTATCCACGCCCACGTCTTTAATGTCGTACTTGCCGTTTTCATACTTGAACGCATAACCCCCGTCAGCAGCAATCAGCGGCCAGGTGAAGTACGGTTCTTGCAGGTTGAACATCAGCGCGCTCTTACCTTTCGCTTTCAGTTCTTTATCCAGCGCCGGGATCTCTTCCCAGGTTTTTGGCGGGTTCGGCAGCAGATCTTTGTTATAAATCAGCGATAACGCTTCAACAGCGATCGGGTAAGCAATCAGCTTGCCGTTGTAACGTACGGCATCCCAGGTAAACGGATACAGCTTGTCCTGGAACGCTTTGTCCGGGGTGATTTCAGCCAACAGGCCAGATTGAGCGTAGCCACCAAAGCGGTCGTGTGCCCAGAAGATAATGTCAGGGCCATCGCCAGTTGCCGCAACCTGTGGGAATTTCTCTTCCAGTTTATCCGGATGCTCAACGGTGACTTTAATTCCGGTATCTTTCTCGAATTTCTTACCGACTTCAGCGAGACCGTTATAGCCTTTATCGCCGTTAATCCAGATTACCAGTTTACCTTCTTCGATTTTGGCGAGAGCCGAGGCGGAAAACATCATCGTCGTTAATGCGGATAATGCGAGGATGCGTGCACCTGTTTTTATTTTCATAATCTATGGTCCTTGTTGGTGAAGTGCTCGTGAAAACACCTAAACGGACTCTAGTTTCTTTATACGGCAACCTCTTTCCATCCTCCTTGCCCCTACGCCCCACCGTCGCTTTGTGTGATCTCTGTTACAGAATTGGCGGTAATGTGGAGATGCGCACATAAAATCGCCACGATTTTTGCAAGCAACATCACGAAATTCCTTACATGACCTCGGTTTAGTTCACAGAAGCCGTATTCTCATCCTCCCGCCTCCTCCCCCATAAAAAAGCCAGGGGGTGGAGGATTTAAGCCATCTCCTGATGACGCATAGTCAGCCCATCATGAATGTTGCTGTCGATGACAGGTTGTTACAAAGGGAGAAGGGCATGGCGAGCGTACAGCTGCAAAATGTAACGAAAGCCTGGGGCGAGGTCGTGGTATCGAAAGATATCAATCTCGATATCCATGAAGGTGAATTCGTGGTGTTTGTCGGACCGTCTGGCTGCGGTAAATCGACTTTACTGCGCATGATTGCCGGGCTTGAGACGATCACCAGCGGCGACCTGTTCATCGGTGAGAAACGGATGAATGACACTCCGCCAGCAGAACGCGGCGTTGGTATGGTGTTTCAGTCTTACGCGCTCTATCCCCACCTGTCAGTAGCAGAAAACATGTCATTTGGCCTGAAACTGGCTGGCGCAAAAAAAGAGGTGATTAACCAACGCGTTAACCAGGTGGCGGAAGTGCTACAACTGGCGCATTTGCTGGATCGCAAACCGAAAGCGCTCTCCGGTGGTCAGCGTCAGCGTGTGGCGATTGGCCGTACGCTGGTGGCCGAGCCAAGCGTATTTTTGCTCGATGAACCGCTCTCCAACCTCGATGCTGCACTGCGTGTGCAAATGCGTATCGAAATCTCCCGTCTGCATAAACGCCTGGGCCGCACAATGATTTACGTCACCCACGATCAGGTCGAAGCGATGACGCTGGCCGACAAAATCGTGGTGCTGGACGCCGGTCGCGTGGCGCAGGTTGGGAAACCGCTGGAGCTGTACCACTATCCGGCAGACCGTTTTGTCGCCGGATTTATCGGTTCGCCAAAGATGAACTTCCTGCCGGTAAAAGTGACCGCCACCGCAATCGATCAAGTGCAGGTGGAGCTGCCGATGCCAAATCGTCAGCAAGTCTGGCTGCCAGTTGAAAGCCGTGATGTCCAGGTTGGAGCCAATATGTCGCTGGGTATTCGCCCGGAACATCTACTGCCGAGTGATATCGCTGACGTCATCCTTGAGGGTGAAGTTCAGGTCGTCGAGCAACTCGGCAACGAAACTCAAATCCATATCCAGATCCCTTCCATTCGTCAAAACCTGGTGTACCGCCAGAACGACGTGGTGTTGGTAGAAGAAGGTGCCACATTCGCTATCGGCCTGCCGCCAGAGCGTTGCCATCTGTTCCGTGAGGATGGCACTGCATGTCGTCGACTGCATAAGGAGCCGGGCGTTTAAGCACCCCACAAAACACACAAAGCCTGTCACAGGTGATGTGAAAAAAGAAAAGCAATGACTCAGGAGATAGAATGATGATTACTCTGCGCAAACTTCCTCTGGCGGTTGCCGTCGCAGCGGGCGTAATGTCTGCTCAGGCAATGGCTGTTGATTTCCACGGCTATGCACGTTCCGGTATTGGTTGGACAGGTAGCGGCGGTGAACAACAGTGTTTCCAGACTACCGGTGCTCAAAGTAAATACCGTCTTGGCAACGAATGTGAAACTTATGCTGAATTAAAATTGGGTCAGGAAGTGTGGAAAGAGGGCGATAAGAGCTTCTATTTCGACACTAACGTGGCCTATTCCGTCGCACAACAGAATGACTGGGAAGCTACCGATCCGGCCTTCCGTGAAGCAAACGTGCAGGGTAAAAACCTGATCGAATGGCTGCCAGGCTCCACCATCTGGGCAGGTAAGCGCTTCTACCAACGTCATGACGTTCATATGATCGACTTCTACTACTGGGATATTTCTGGTCCTGGTGCCGGTCTGGAAAACATCGATGTTGGCTTCGGTAAACTCTCTCTGGCAGCAACCCGCTCCTCTGAAGCTGGTGGTTCTTCCTCTTTCGCCAGCAACAATATTTATGACTATACCAACGAAACCGCGAACGACGTTTTCGATGTGCGTTTAGCGCAGATGGAAATCAACCCGGGCGGCACATTAGAACTGGGTGTCGACTACGGTCGTGCCAACTTGCGTGATAACTATCGTCTGGTTGATGGCGCATCGAAAGACGGCTGGTTATTCACTGCTGAACATACTCAGAGTGTCCTGAAGGGCTTTAACAAGTTTGTTGTTCAGTACGCTACTGACTCGATGACCTCGCAGGGTAAAGGGCTGTCGCAGGGTTCTGGCGTTGCATTTGATAACGAAAAATTTGCCTACAATATCAACAACAACGGTCACATGCTGCGTATCCTCGACCACGGTGCGATCTCCATGGGCGACAACTGGGACATGATGTACGTGGGTATGTACCAGGATATCAACTGGGATAACGACAACGGCACCAAGTGGTGGACCGTCGGTATTCGCCCGATGTACAAGTGGACGCCAATCATGAGCACCGTGATGGAAATCGGCTACGACAACGTCGAATCCCAGCGCACCGGCGACAAGAACAATCAGTACAAAATTACCCTCGCACAACAATGGCAGGCTGGCGACAGCATCTGGTCACGCCCGGCTATTCGTGTCTTCGCAACCTACGCCAAGTGGGATGAGAAATGGGGTTACGACTACACCGGTAACGCTGATAACAACGCGAACTTCGGCAAAGCCGTTCCTGCTGATTTCAACGGCGGCAGCTTCGGTCGTGGCGACAGCGACGAGTGGACCTTCGGTGCCCAGATGGAAATCTGGTGGTAATAGCAAAACCTGGGCCGGATAAGGCGTTTACGCCGCATTCGGCAACCAACGCCTGATGCGACGCTTGCGCGTCTTATCAGGCCTACAACGGCTGTCAAATGTAGGCCGGATAAGGCGTTTACGCCGCATCCGGCATAAAAACAGGTTGTCATTATCTGAAAGGGGCGAAAGCCCCTCTGATTATCGGGTTTAGCGCGCTATTGCCTGGCTACCGCTGAGCTCCAGATTTTGAGGTGAAAACAATGAAAATGAATAAAAGTCTCATCGTCCTCTGTTTATCAGCAGGGTTACTGGCAAGCGCGCCTGGAATTAGCCTTGCCGATGTTAACTACGTACCGCAAAACACCAGCGACGCGCCAGCCATTCCATCTGCTGCGCTGCAACAACTCACCTGGACACCGGTCGATCAATCTAAAACCCAGACCACCCAACTGGCGACCGGCGGCCAACAACTGAACGTTCCCGGCATCAGTGGTCCGGTTGCTGCGTACAGCGTCCCGGCAAACATTGGCGAACTGACCCTGACGCTGACCAGCGAAGTGAACAAACAAACCAGCGTTTTTGCGCCGAACGTGCTGATTCTTGATCAGAACATGACCCCATCAGCCTTCTTCCCCAGCAGTTATTTCACCTACCAGGAACCAGGCGTGATGAGTGCAGATCGGCTGGAAGGCGTTATGCGCCTGACACCGGCATTGGGGCAGCAAAAACTTTATGTTCTGGTCTTTACCACGGAAAAAGATCTCCAGCAGACGACCCAACTGCTCGACCCGGCTAAAGCCTATGCCAAGGGCGTCGGTAACTCGATCCCGGATATCCCCGATCCGGTTGCTCGTCATACCACCGATGGCTTACTGAAACTGAAAGTGAAAACGAACTCCAGCTCCAGCGTGTTGGTAGGACCTTTATTTGGTTCTTCCGCTCCAGCTCCGGTTACGGTAGGTAACACGGCGGCACCAGCTGTGGCTGCACCCGCTCCGGCACCGGTGAAGAAAAGCGAGCCGATGCTCAACGACACGGAAAGTTATTTTAATACCGCGATCAAAAACGCTGTCGCGAAAGGTGATGTTGATAAGGCGTTAAAACTGCTTGATGAAGCTGAACGCCTGGGATCGACATCTGCCCGTTCCACCTTTATCAGCAGTGTAAAAGGCAAGGGGTAATTACGCCCCACAGTGCTGATTTTGCAACAACTGGTGCGTCTCCTGGCGCACCTTTTTTTATGCTTCCTTCCTGGGATATGAGCGATTTTTTATAGTAACTCACTTCTTCTTCACTAAGAAGGTAATGACTCCAACTTATTGATAGTGTTTTATGTTCAGATAATGCCCGATGACTTTGTCATGCAGCTCCACCGATTTTGAGAACGACAGTGACTTCCGTCCCAGCCTTGCCAGATGTTGTCTCAGATTCAGGTTATGCCGCTCAATTCGCTGAGTGTAACGCTTGCTGATTACGTGCAGCTTTCCCTTCAGGCGGGATTCATACAGCGGCCAGCCATCCGTCATCCATACCACGACCTC
>NZ_JAENDM010000040.1:0-38361 GCF_019375075.1 Escherichia sp. XD33 | reverse complement strand
TGTCTGGATAATGCTGTGGTGGAGTGTTTCTTTGGAACCTTAAAGTCGGAGTGTTTTTATCTTGATGAGTTCAGTAATATAAGCGAGCTGAAGGATGCTGTTACGGAATATATTGAATACTACAACAGCAGAAGAATTAGCCTGAAATTAAAAGGTCTGACTCCAATTGAATATCGGAATCAGACCTATATGCCTCGTGTTTAACTGTCCAACTTTCTGGGGTCAGTACAACCCGAGGCCCCTGTATGCTAGTCACACACAGCGTAGCCTCTTGCCTGCTTAAATGCAAGGAGAAGAAGGCCATGAAAATGCCGAACCAACCCATTGTTTTGTGCATATTAATAGTTTGTTTAACGCTGTTGATATTCACCTGGCTCACACGAAACTCGCTTTGCGAGTTGCGGATGAAAGACGGAACAAGGGAGGTATTTGCTATCCTGGCCTACGAATCCGGTAAGTAGCTGACAAAGAGGGGGGCAACCCCCCTCTTTTCAGGGTGTGGATTAGTATGCCATCGGCACCTTTTGAAAGGGTTCCTCTAAAGCGGAGGAACCCTTTTTTCTTTTAGTGAAAAGATTGTGGTTAGTAACGTTATGCAGGGTAAGCGTTCATATCAGCGGGCCACCAGCCATCTTTCATTCCCATCATGAAATTGCGGTTCATTGTGCCCACAAACACTCAGCTGGGCACCGTTCCGCTTCATGCAGGTCCGGTGCATCTTCATTTTCAGACGCTAAGCTGATCGGGGTGCATCGTGGAGCAGTGATGCCAGAGGGAGAAATTGCAACCGTGAAATCAAAACTTATCATTCGGCTACCGGGCAGTGGTACTCACCTGGCAGAGCATGTATTTATATCCGGGCCTGGCTGATGCAGCCCTTCATACCTTCTGCTTCTCAAGGACACGGCGGAGTTTTTTTACCTGGGACGCAGTGGAAAGTGTGCCGGTTCTGGGATGGCATGCGCTTGCCTTTTCATCAGGTTTAAGCTCATAGGCTAATGCCAGATCGTTCAGAGCCGCCTCAGCTTTCAGCAGGGCCTCAATGGCCGTGTTCAGGTATACAGTTCGGCTCTCATGGTTCATCAGTATTGTCCTCACAAGGGTAAAATGACAGGCGATACCTGCCGTTTACCCTTTGTCTCCGTTAAGAATGGCATTACGGCAGGCTTCCCAGATAACCTGGGCATTAGCATCACACTCCACGAACCCGCCGCACTGATCGTATATCACCTGGTATACCTCTGGGGGAATCTTCCCAGGCGCAACCGGAGTTGAGCGTTTGCCTTTATGAATCTCATCTGCGGTATCACAGACAGCGTCGAGATGCCGCGACATCCACTCAGATAATTTCAGACCCTCTCGATTTGCCTGTTTTACATAGCGAACCTTTCTGGAAACCGTAGATCGCATCTGAATCTGTGTCACAGCTGGCACATCTTCTTTCATGGCATTCTGTAATGCAGCTTTGGGCTTTTTCATGTTCATGGTTGCTTTAAATTATTCTGGAGTTCGTCTGTTATAAATGCTGCCGTGATCTGTCAGCGTCGCTTAAATAGTTTATCGCCTTCCGCCAGTTCGCCGTTGAGCTGTTCAATCACACTCCAGATGAGCCGATCATCCGGCGTTGAGCCTGCACACTCTTTCACGACCGCCACGGGTCTAAATTCTTCAGGGTCTGCCTGCCCGGAGGTGAAGAGCCTGCTCTCAACCCAGTGGGCCCCCTCTGTGCAGCAGTGGCAACTGGTTTCAGGTGGTTCATCCAGACCGTCCACTCCACAGGCTGAGCAGGTGAACAGTTTGCGAGACCCACCAGCCAGTGGCGTATCGCAAGCTGCTGGAAGTGCGCCAGCATTGCGCCAGTAAAGCACATGATTTGAATCGTAGCAGTGTCCATGAAGCAGAAGCGAAACGCCGCAACTGCGAGTTTCAATGGCTTTGCCTGTGCCAAGGTATTGCCCGATTTCGTCCCATACGTCCACTAAGGTGTCAGGCAGCGGACGCGTAACAGGGAACTTAGCGCAGTCGTCCGGGGTGCCTTTAATGCAGCAGAGGGCCGAATACGCAAGCTCCTGCATTTCGTAGGAGTACTGACCACATACCACGCGTTCCAGTTTGTCGATTAGTTGTTCTTTATTCATCATACTTAGCCTTATTAAACAAATTCATTACACCACTGGCACCATCTGGGCAGGAGCAGACTGCGGCCCGGTAGTAGAGCCGCAGGGGGTGTCGCTGGACTAACAGGCGCTCAGTGAGTCCCGCACTTCCTCATGACTGGTCATATTCAGAAGAAGCTTTCCAGGGCAGCGTGGTTCCGCCTGTGAACGGGTGACGTCTTCATTGAGTGCCTGGATATGAGCAGATTCAACGGTCCTACGCTGTACGACATGGTTGCTAAGGTTGAATTCGCACTGGAGCCTTCTGGCATCAGAATCCGCGTTCATTGCAATGCGTTCATCAAAGCGGCGGTTCATTCGCAGAGCCTCTTCGTGAGCTGCATCAACAAGGGTGCGTCTGGTGACATAGTCGTTACCAGCAAAAAACGATAGCTGAGCGTGTTCCGAAGAGTAGTCGGAGCTTCCCTTACAACGGGCAATCGCGGCTTCAGAGTGCAGGATTAATGAACTCAACCGTGAACAGACGTCATTGATGGTGCCTGTTTTCAGACAGTCGTGGATAAGTGTCCAGGCGGAAATGCTCAGCGGGCGGCTGGTGGTCACATAGGGATTGTAATGATCAACCGTTACGATTGTACGCAGTGAATGAAGCGATTCGGACTGCGTACGTAAGTCACGGCGAACAGTAGATGCCACCGAGGCAACATCTTTACATTCTTTGTCGGACATCGAGTCCAGTACGCGGATCTCCACCTCTGCCGCCTTTGAGGCGATATGCGCACTAATCTCCCCCTTAAGACGTTTGTAGTCAGCCTTGAAGCTTCCCACGCTGTCAATATCGATCCAGTAACCACAGCTGTAACCAGCATTACCAAACTCGTCATCTTTCTCATAGTTCGGACAGCCGTCATTGCTCCAGCCAGCTTTTTCCAGCAGCTCGTCAATAGCGACCAGCTCAGCCATTGGTGCATGTTCGATAATGAAATAATGGACACGGCCCCAGGCATATGCGCGTGAACGGCCATCAACAGAAGTATCAGAAGTCGTCTGACGGGAAAGTTTCATGAGGTACTCCAGTTCTGCCCGGTACCGCCGGGGCGGTGGTGCGAAAGCCGCACCATGAATGACACTATGATCCTCCTGACTTCTATTGTCAATACAATTGAAGCGGCGTTTTATTTATTCATTATTTGGACCCGGCTCGTACGGAACGACCGTCGGGACTTGCCGATCTTTCTACGGTGAGCAGGGGAAGGGAACATCCCAACGCTTGTTTCCAGATGTGCAGCCTGGGAGGGCGCAGAATGCCTGACAGAATCATCGTGCAGCGGTGGCGAAAGACCCGACAAACGGGAAAAGCATCCTTTTATTCCAAATCCAACCTCAGCTTTTAATTACGCCAGTACGTTTCCTAAACATGCCAAATCGGTCTCTTATACGCCCGGATGGGCCCGATGAAAACGATAAAATGAGAAAAAGAACCCGACACATCGCTGCTCTCTGGGAAAGCCGGTCAGCAGATGGAGCGCCAGAAACTAAATCCGCTGGTTTTAATAATGATTGAGGAGAACAAGATGAAAGATAACAAGACACGTCCTGTAGACTCGTATGCTCATGCTGATTTCATGGAGTCCGTCTTCAGCAACCTCAGGGCTTTCTGTGATGCGGAATGCCAGCGGCTAACTGCCGGTTATCCCCCAACTGTCAAACCAGAACAGCAAAGCACTGACGGCCAGCTGTCGGCGGCATAAAGCATTACCTGCCAGTTCGTTCAAATTTCTGCTTCCTTAAGCCCGGGCCAAAAGCCCGGCTCAATCCAAAAACTGAACGTACCAGTTTACCTCTATATCTCCTGAATCCCCTGCGACTTACAAGAGACCCGCACCGGTTTAGCCATTCCTGTCCTGCCACTCTCCCATCACTGGCCCAGACAACCGGAAAAGTAACTTTTCTCTCTGAGTCACCTTCTGAACCAGTTATTTTGCTTAAACGTAAAAACGGCCCACTGTTGTGAAGATTTAAAACGGACGGATCGAGTAGTATTGCCTCAGGAAAATTTTTAAAAAAAGTTACTTTTTCTTCTCCGCAACCTATTAGGAAAAATGTCGAACCTGGTATTGTTGTGTTGTAGCGCAGTTAAACAACCAACCAAAAAAGAGAACAAAAATGTCCGCAATCGAAACTGAAGTAAAAAACAACAGCAACGAAATCAGCCTTCGTGGTTACCTGGAACGCACTGGTAACGGTGCCCGTAAAGGCAACGGCCTTATCATTGACCCTTCGGTTGTTGTAGAGCAGGAAGGCTTTAACACCCGCACGGCCGGTATGGGCGAGCTCTACTATTCAATGCCTCACGTTGTGGAACACCTGAACAGCCTGGCCGATGCCTACATGGAAGACCCGTTCAGCGTGACGCCTATCGTTGTTCAGATGGTTAATGGCGTACCTGTACTGCGTCAGGGGGCTTGCCGTATCCGTTCCATCGCTATTGCAAACCGCCAGCTGGAAGCAGAAGGGCGTGAACGCATTACTCGTATTCGCTGCGAAGAGTTTCGCGGTAGCGCTTCAAAAGCAGAACTCTTCACCCTGACCGGCAACTCCAACCTGGCGCTGTCTGTCGTAGCTGAAGCGCTTTCAATTAAGCGTCTGGTTGAAGATAAAGAAGAGCCTAAGACCTTTGCGGAACTGGCAAAAAAACGTGGTAAATCAGAGCAGCATCTTCGCCAGATGGTTCGCGTACTGGACCTGCCTTCTGAACTACAGACCATGCTTGTGAGCGATCAGGTGAGCATGTACGTTGCACTGGACGAGTATATGTACAGCGGTGAGGATGCGGTAGATAACATCAACAAAGCGATCTCCATCTATGGCAAGGCGACGAAAAACACGCTGAAATTCGTCAAAGCTGCCAAGGTAGAAGAGCGCATGGCAGATCCGCAGACTCCGGAAAACATCGGTGCTGAGCAACCGGCAGATGATACTACCGATAACACCCCGGTACCGGATCAACTGAACGATGAAAGCAATACGGAGACGCTGGATACGCCACCGGTACAGGAACCGGCTCCAGCTCCAAAGGACAGCGCTCCTAAACAGAACCCGGCAGGTAAAGCACCTTCCATGTCCAGCGTTCTGAACAAAAAGACTGTGACCGTCATTGCAGACACCGCGATCCCGATTTTTGAACGTATTGCTGAAGAAGCCAAGCTTAAAGAAGGTGAATCTGTCAGTACTGATACTTACACGCTTGTTCTGACCAATGATGAAATGAACGATATCATCAACGCTCATGCTGACCTGAAAGAGTACCTGCGTAAGCATGCTGATAAGATGAACAAGGGACAGTCATGATTTTCTGACCGACCCCTCCATCCGGACGGGTCGGTAACTTTTTCAGGACAAGGGGAAACAGGGCAATGAAGAAGGCTGTTATCAACGTAGACAAAACTAACCCACTGCCAGTCCTGACGGATTCGGTGACCCGGGTAAGTATTCAGTGCACGGCAAAAGATGAAAACGGGGCAGGGATCGAAGTGAATATACTCGACCTGATTCAGGATCATGATACGGCTGAAGTGAAAGTGCAGTTTGGGAGCTCGCCTGTTCAGGCTCTGGCGATGCTCCGCCGGGTTATGACAGCACTGGAAAAGCAGGCAAACGCAGAACTGAATACAAACCACTATTCGCGTATGCAGTGATCTACTCTGGCAATTTCATCCATGCTGCCTCTGATCTGTCAATCGCGGGCGAAACCTCAGGATGAATAACGCTGATGTTAGCAGCTGGTGGAACAAACAGACTTAAATGGAAAATTGCAGTGAGTAAAACAATGCGTAACGTTGTTGCGGGTTACATTCAGCCGCTAAGCGGTTCCCGGACACTATGCTAAGCGTGGTCAGACGAAAGCTCAGCAGTATCGTCGACATGCAGGAGACCGTCAGACAGTCCTCACAAATGCTTGAGTCTGATGCAGCCATATTCCTGAAACGCGCCATAGTTGCGAGGATGCTTCAAAAAATAAAATATCAGGATAGTGAAGTTTTAAAAGACTGCCTTGGCGATTTTTTTATTTATGAACAACGTGAAAAATTGCGCCGACTTGGCGTGATTACTAACTGGGGGATTAATAAAACAGCAGACGGGAAGAATAATAAGTTGTGATAACTCAGTAAATATTAATTTAAAAAGCGTCTTCAGAAATAGAAAAAATGCAAATTATATTGCTACGGGTTATTAGCCGCTGAGGCTGTTTACATATAATACTTCTAAACAGGAGGTATTATGAAAAAACAACTGGCGTACGCTTCAAACTGTTCTGACAGTCTTTATTCGTATATTTATCGCACTCTGCAAAAACGGGCTGGTGATGAGAATGAAAGCCTTTATCAGCAGGCCATTTCCCGCTGCCGTACAGCTAAACAAAAAAAGAAACTGGCCGGGTATTATGCCGGTCCATGGCAGCTGCTTTTCAACGCGTGGTGTAACAATCGCGTCCCTAACACAGCGGTGCTGGCTCTTCTACTCCAGCAGTGCTTATCTCATTTCCAGTGCGAAGAAGTGATCGCAGCCTGGCAGTAACCCTATCAAGCCCCTTCGTATAGCGGAGGGGCAGGAGATATCTCATGTACAGAAACGACAGAAACGTGGATTCCTTCAACCTGGTTAATGCTCTTCAGCCGGTCTTTCGTAACACCGGCTGTGGGATATTTGAATACGATCGTAAAAAGCAGAATGAAACCGCTGATTCAATCTTACGAGCGTTGGCGTTAAATGCCGATTTCGCGAGGGCCTTAAAACAGTACGTCCGGATTAATTCTGTACGACGGGTTGTTCAGTTCGATGACGGCTCGGTTCGCTATGGTATTCATGCCGAATTTGAAGGGCATGATAAAATTAATTCCTTCCGTATTTTTAAAGATGAAGATACAGACGCATTTGACTCCTATTTTTATTTGGTTTGCGATAATAAAGCTGAGCTGGTGGATTTTAAAATGAACTCTCTCGATATTCAATTACAGGCTGTTTTTGAAAAAGTGACAGGTATTTATCTGTCACATTAAATATTCAAATTTTCAATCCTCGGGCTGATAGACAAAAAACGCACTTTAGAATAAAGATGAGATGAATATGAAAAACGTAAATATTTTGACTACCGATATCGCGGCCATTAATGCTCTTTCTGGCGTAGAACTGACGGACTTTCTCACTGCCGGGTATCAGGTAAACTGGTCAGGAGAAAGGGAGGTTTCGCTGGTGGGCTTTCCGTGTTTAGCAAGCAACAAGCAGCCGGTAGAAGTTGGTCCCGGTATTTTCATTAATCGCGTGTACAGCAAAGACAGCCAGTCTCTGTGCGGGAAATTGCGCTATGACCTGTCTAATGGTCTGGCATCCGGCGCATTTTCATTTTTCTCCCATTCAGGCTGGTATGGGGGATTCCGTGTCGTATCCTTCCGTGACAACGGGCCAGCTGCGTTGATCAACATTGGCATTGTCCATGAAAATGTTTTGAATGCGTTTTGTGCTGACTTCCCCCGGGCCAATGTGAGCGTAAACCGTTTTCATTGTGGCATGACGCTTGAGCAGATCCGCATGTTCATTTCAGACACCGCTTACGATATGCCGCTTTATAACAACGAGTCTGACTTTCGCAGGCTCGCCAGTTAGCATGGAGACTGGCTTCAGTGCTTACGCCTAAAAACCAATGAGCGAAGTGGCGGAACCGGTTGGCTTCGCCCAGTTGGCGTGAGCGATTAGTTCTATACGGGAAGAAGTCATAGTATTCTGAAATGATAGTTATCTCATACGAACGATAGTAATGGAGTTTCTTAATGGGCGTTGATATCTGCTGGCGATTTCAAAGGGAAGAAAAGCCTGGTAAATGGATTAATTTATCAAGCAATTATAAAGGGGACCGATCATATCTCCACTTTGCCTGGCTCGGATTTGATGTAGATCGTGAAAGGGCGAGCACATCAGCAGTTTTTATCCACGCATTACGCGGATTACCTGATGATATACCGTCCGAAGATGATGATTTATTCGGTGAACATTCATACTCATGGCTGACTTCGGAAGAAATTTTGTCAGCCATACCACCCGATAACGCCGGAGAGGTGATCCAGGAATTTGTCGAAGAAGTAAAGCGTCTCCACGTGGAGAACGGCAGCGTCCGTTTCGTCTTTGGATTTGAAGGGTAACCCGTAAGAAAGTAGCTATCTTACCCGGCTAGGTCTCCAATCTCTCAGATGCTCAAAGAGGGCCGGGCATGGTGCCCACACATCCCCTACCATTCCGATTTGATATTCGTCTAATACACCCTTTAAAGAAAACAAGCAGACGGCAATGAGACGTCGGATTAGCGTCAGCAAATATGAGACGTCAGTAGTCGATGTTTGTCCTGCGGAACGTGAATCTGTTTACAGGGGGTAAAGCCGTACCATCCATGAGGGCTCAGAGAGCCGGGGTCTCCTCCAGATCACTGGAAGTTATTGACTCTGGCAGGCCTATCCCTATGACTTTTTCCCGGATGGCAAATTAAGATCGAACAGGGCCAAATTAGTACTCTTTTCTAAACGGAAATACTGAATCACCCTGATATAACTGGTCTCTCACAAGACAGGAGATCATCAATGGAACGTGTAATATTTTCAGTAATCTTTTTTATGATGCTGGGCGTACCTTTTTACCTTCTTTATAAAATTGCCCGGGACATTTTTGGGACCGCCGGTGCTGGTGAGCCTGCACAATTGCCTCAGGGCAAGCAAAGACGCTCAGGAGGCGCTGGTTCGGGTTCGATCTGGCAAGGACACCATCTACAGGGGAGCAGCCATTTGAACCCCCTCGGAGGTGATTGTAATGGTGAAAATAGCATAGCTGGTGGTTGTGATGGTGGCGGTGGAGGAGGAGGAGGAGGAGGTGGTGGTGGTGACTGATAGCCTGCAATTTTAACTATCAGGATGAAACCCATGTCCAGCAACCGGAAAAAGAATTCATATCAACCGAAAAGCCCTGCCTTAAAGTGAAGCGTATTAAACGTGAAGGATGCTGAATTAGAGGGTATCGGTTTTATACTGAAGCGTAACTGGAAGAAGGATCTGAAATTAACTATTACGGAAAAGTAACTTTCTGACTCACCACGTACGCCCCTCGGTTATGCCATACAGTTTGATACGAAAACAGATCAGTAAGTAGATTGCTATACGCCGGAGAGAAGTCTATTTTTCATACACCGAACCTGTTTGGCCTGCAATGGAAGCAGGTATAATAATCACATACAAAGGAGGGCATTATGAATAAATTTTTATACGTGCTTTTGGCCTGGATTGTTGTGCTTTTTATCGCCAACAAACTGCTCGCAAGACGTAAGCCCAAGACGGTTAAAATCCTGGTACAGCGCAACGGGAAAGCCGCAGAGGTTGATGCTGTAGTGGTTCAGGGTTCAAAGAGAGCTAACAACAGTTCTGTTGCGGACAGCGACGCGGTAGATAGTTATTTTGAAATGAATCCTTACTCCCGCGAAAACCAGTCGAATGGTTGGGCTATGCTGGCCAGAGACGATGACCAGCTTAAATAATCAGTTGAGTGTGATGTGTAAAGCAGCTTAAAACTCTAAATGGACGAACAGGGGAGGTGACAAAGATGACAACCAATACAACAACGACCACCTACCGCTCAGAAGAAATCGTGCCGTTCAGACGGCCCAAAGGGGATCTGGATAGTCGGTATATGCCTCAGGTGTATGCAATGGTGCGGAACTGGGCAAGTAACCCTGCTCAATATGGTGAGGGTGTACTGGCCTCCTACCGCCAACCGGCAGTAAACCTTGCCTACCAGGTAAAAGGAACTCGTGTTGTTTTAATTCTGGTACCAGTAGAGTGCGAGCCACCTGGAGTGATAATGACGGAAACAGTCCTGTGGCCGTCACTATCACTTGTAGAAGTCTTGCAGACCTTGCAGGAGGCCTGGCAAAATATTCCGGCGTTAAACCCCTGACGACTTCTGTCAATATCACCGGCTAGTGATTTACCTCTCTGCTGGTGGTCAGCCCGCCTAAGTTCAAATTATCTCTTTCTAAATTAGCCCGGATAAAAATCGGTCCCTCTAAAATAGCCTGCCCTGAGTAGGCTACGTCATACAAAGCGTTGGCCAGTCACCAGCTGGCTGGTGGCCATAATGCTCCACAGGATAAACCGTATCAGAACTACGCAAAGAAAAAGCCCCAACAATTTACCGATGGGGCCTTTTGCAGACATTTTACAGCCTTACCAATGATAGAGCGCTAAGGCTTCTGCTTAGTGAACAGACTTGCCCACAGATAATGGATAAAGTTGAGCAGAATGTATGTTACTCGTTGCTCGAATTTCATCGGGGCTTTGTACTTTGTCGTTATGTTGTGAATATGAGTAAGGTCCGTATAGAGCCCTGGCGACTTCCTTGTTGACTTCAACACCGAACAGATGTGCTGAACAGACTCCGGTGTGAACAACCGTAGCCCTCGTCGTTGTTTGACTTTATGGATAAAATCGTCCATCCCCATACATAACCATTCCGGCTTGATGCCATCAAACTTACAACGTCCGTTTATGATGACGACATTGATACATTCCAGTTCTCTAGCCTTAAGAGCAGACTGAATAGCCCTGATGTGCCCCTGGTTTTGCTTAAACGGGTTCTGCAACTTGAGGGTTCGGGACTGAGTCCATTTCCGCCAGTGGCTTTCCTCCAGAGTACCGTAGAGCTTGCCTACGTAGTTTTTCTGCTCTATGACGTATATACCATGTGGGGCTACGAGAATGTGATCAACCTGAGTAGTGCTATGAGCCGACAACTGAAAGGTGAGATCACTAAGTAGCCCCTGAGCTTCTTCAGGAAGCCCAGATTCAATTGCCTTTGCAGTCCGCCGTTCCGCTATGGCAGAGGTCATAAAACCCAACAGACACAGCAACACGACGAAAATAAGGATAATGAAAGCTACCCCCGTAATGCTCCACAGCAGATTGAAAGCATCCATGTTACCTCACAGAGGGGTAGCTGGTGGCATTAACAGATTCTACCAAGCGGGTAGTGGTACCGGTAAGGCTCTCAATATTTGAAGACAGGCTCATCAGCATGCCGAGTGCAGAACGGAGATTACGATGAGGCTCATTGTAGTTTTTGAACGTGTCAGTGGAGTACATTTTTGAAAGACGTGTACGGATCTCTACTGACGTAAGATCTCCATCCACCAGGCCGTACTTAACTGCCTGAGGTGTTGGCCATACACGGCCTGAATAGAGAGAAACAGCATCGGCATCATGACGCGAGAGAAGCTTTTTACCCCGTCCAAGTTCAACATCAGTTATAAATTTTTCATGCATCGTGTTCAGGATCTCCTTCTGCATGAACTCCCTCGTTGAATCGGACAATGGGTGGAAGGGGTCAAGAGCATCTTTGAACTCACCGGCCGTAAGGGGCTCATTCTTGACGCCTACTGTGCTCATGATCTCTGACAGATTCCAGTGGTCCATACGCACACCGATAGAACCGATCAGGGCATTACTGTCGGCATAAATTGCATCAGCGGGCGATACCGCGTAATAGCATGCGGATGCGCATATGCCTTTCACACTAACGATGATTGGTTTATATGAGTCTGCGATATCAGAGAAAAAACGACCGGTACCGCTGGAGAGTACTTCGAGGGAGTTTTGCTTCGACCGTGCTTCATCGCCACGTTCTGTGCTCCCGGTTTTGTTACTCTTGTCAGCGGCTACAGATGAAAGAGAGCAACCGGCATCTGATACGCGTTCAATCTGTGGCTGGTGGTTTTTAAGCGCGTTTATCTGGCGGTAAATAATGATGGCGTCAGAGGGACCACCACCACCTGACTCTGCCTCGATAATAACTGCTTTGGCATGGGGATTATTGTAAGCTTTGGCAAGAGCTGTTGCGATCACTGTTCCATCGCCCGTTTCCGAGCCGGTACCCATCTCGCCAGAAATCCGTATTACAGCTATATGGTCTTTCTTCCCTTCAGCGTCCTGCCATTGTTCGTAAAGATTGTAGAAAGAAAACCCTACAGCGGTCATGGCAATTAGCGACATAGCAACTTTTGCCGTGGTATGAATGCGAAACATCTTATAAAAACGGTCAGCGTTATCATTGAGCGATTCTTTGATATTTGTAGGGGACTTCCTTTTTTTACTGCTTAACATCTGACCACCTTTACATGAGTTTTTGAAAGTTAGACCACAAGCGATTCAATGCAATTCCCAGTATCAATAAAGCGACTGGTGGGAAAAGTTGAGCGATATTGTTAAATAGTGACATATTCGGCATGACCAGGTAGACCATCGTTAAAGCACTGATCACCCAAAATGCTCGAAACCAAATACGATAAAACTGAACTGTAACCTTACCAAATACGTACCTCTTCAATTTCCACTGGTACATTCCATCTGCTAGCATGGCAAATAGATAGGGCAGAAAAACGATTAGCCACCCCAGGATTAAGTTCCACCGGAAAATGGACTGATAAAGTAAGAGGGGTATGTTTTTGGCCATAGTGTAATTAATAGAGGTAAATTTTTCAGCAACAATGTTAATACCTCTGGCTGGTTTTTTGGTGTCAGGGATCAGAATAGTATTCAGATAGTCAATTAACTTATAGTCATGTACCAACCAATTTAAAGTCGCTTCACTATTTGCAATAACAGACTTCCAACGGTCATTTGATATGATGGACCGGCTTGCATTAACCTCCTGAGTAATCTGATATTTGAGCTCCTCAGTATTCTGGAAAGCCAGGCTGTAACCAAAATAAATGACCATGCCAAAAAAAAGCATTGTTCTGAGCACTGCTGCTCTGCTTGTATTATCCGCAGCCATTGCTTTCCCTCCATTCACGAAAAAGAGCTAGCCTCTGATCGTGATTGCAATAGTTGTTACGCCACATCGTCGGGATACCCAGGAGCCAGTGGTACTGTTTAGGTATGATTTGGTCGATGAGGCTTAACTCCGCCAGTTCTTTATGCTCTGCGCTTTTCCACTCGATCTGTCCCACATCAGGAACAAATACAGCGGTCCTTACTTTTGCGGCCTGGCGGGAAAATTCTATAAAGTTGATGCCCCACGGCGTCCAGTATCTGTACTGCTCGTTTAGGCCGATGTTAAACACCGGCAGAGAAAGAGTTGAGTCGGCAAAAGCCGAAATCACATTTTTGCAGACTCTTGGACTATCTATTTTTTCCTGTTCGGTTTTGAGATGAGTCAGCAGTGCACGGTCAATAATGCTGTTAAAGGTGTTTGTATAAAGGCCATTAGGGTCAGGAAGCCGATCTATGGCAGTAATGATTTTAAATTTTAACCGAGAAAGAAAGGGAGAGTCCTCAATAGTAACTATATGACTATGTGTTGTTTCTGGATGAATCTGGGGTTTGATGCGCTGTACTTGTTTAAAAGAGACACTACCTGGCAAATTAATGAATGCGCCCACCGTGCGTGTCAAATCGACGAAATAAGGCAAAAGATAACAACCAAGCATACGGGCATTCTTCTTTACAAGATCACACCGTTCGTCATTGTTATCGAAAGAAATACGGAAACTAACGAATTTACGTTCAGGACCTTCGCTGGTGGTCAGCGATTGAATCCATTCATGGCATGAACCTTGTGGTACCGACCAGTAGCTGGTTTCACGGTCCCCAAAGGGATCAGTCGTGATCAACTCTCCCTTTAAAAGGAAAAGCTCAGACAGGGTATTTGCCATGGAGAATAGGGAATCGATATCGTTGCTCTGACAAAATTTTCCCAAATGATGAAACGCGTTTTTTTCTATCTTAGTTAGCCGATCTCGAACTTCCTGAGAATCTGCGTACTTTAAACCCAAAGACTGAAAGCGCCTTTTTACGAGCGAGCGACATTTGCTGACTTTTAGTGCAGAGCTTAAAATTTGCTGGCGCGTCAGGACAATTTTTTCATCCATCAATGAAACTTCCTTAGAAATTTATTAAGATTTTTGATATCGAGATTTTGACGCAAAGTAACTTTTCCGGCCTTCTTGAAAAGCATTTCCGACAGAGTTGTGTTTGGCTTCATTTGTTTCTCAGCAACAGCAATAGGGATTTGGCCTACAACCTTCCTGCCATCTTGAAGCCTGGCAACTATGTGAAACATAGGGACCTGACCCAAGAGATCCTTTGGAATACTCTCTTCTAAAGTTGTCTGCTTTCTTTCTGAGATTGAACCTGAGAAGTTATTATGCGGCAAAGATGTTTCTGAACCGGTCGTATAAGTGACCATATTTGTGCTTATCGCACTCTTACCAAAGTTCTCTACAACAAGCGTCTGAGTAGGAGTATCGTTGACTCGCAAGCTTATATAATTGTTGCAGAGCCCCGTAATTCGATTGGCAGTTTCAACACTTGCCGCAGCAATAAAGTCGGAGATGGTTTGGGTGCAAATAAACAGTGCAATTTTCGCTGCACGACCCTGCGCCAGAAGGTTAATCATAGGGTTGTTAATGGCTGAGTGTGCCTCATCAACAAAAATACTTATCCTGGAATTAGCTGACATATCACCATCCTGAGCGTTGTAGCGACTACCGGCACAGGAGGTCAGATCTGACATTATTAATTGAGAAATAGCAGCTGCTGTATCGGGGTTTGAAAGGCCATCAAGCGAAATGTATAGCACCCCGCCAGTGCTGAACATCCCTTCGCTTGTTACAATTTCTCTTGATGATACTGAGTTCGGGTTAGGAGATAAAAGCTCATTTAAAGGTTTTTCAATGAGCATATCGAAAACAGGCATAATACCTGCGGTCATTTTAGCCATATGCTCTGGGTCGGACATTGAGTAATCAATAAGCTGGGAAACAGTATCTAACCAGTCTATTTGTTCGGACCCCTCGTAATTCATGAAATGAGCCGTAAACCATTCAGCGAGACGCTTGAAACGTACCGGCAAGGTTTCGTTAGCGACGTACTTAACTTTTTCGGTCCAGACATCGTAACCATAATATCTCGCGTAACATGACTCCATTACCTTGACTGTAAGATTCACAATAGACATGTGGCTTTTCATGTTCTTGTGAATCAGATAAATAGAAGGCTTTTTCTCTATGTAAGAAAGCCCGGAAATCACATTGGAAACGAGAGCCTTGGCATACTGAACGAATGGGTTAACCTCACCGGGAACTGTCACCAAGCTCAAAAGACGAGATGTTAGGTCAGAAACATTAGTATAGGTGTTGCAGACATCAATACAGACCGAAGATGCTGGCTGGCCAGGATGAAATTTATAGAAAGGAAGACCGAGGGTCTTAGCCTCTTCCATTAGAGATTCTCGCCACTCTGCATCGTTCTTTGGATCTATGACAACAACAACATGACCAAGATGAAGCATGCTAATGCTTAGTAAACGCTGTAGCACCGTTTTCCCGGTACCCACGTTTCCGGTTATCAGAGTATGACCAAACCAATTGTCTTCAGTTACAAATATGGGTTCCCTACGTTCCACAGCAAAAATTGCATTGCTGCCGCCCATCTTACGAGCCATTGCGTCAAAATGTCTCTTAATTGGGTTGAAGACGAATGGCAACTCGATCTCACGTTTATCACTGGAGAGGTTAGCTATTTGATATGCCCGATCCGCATGTTCCGGGCCCCACTCAAACCCATCACAAAAATAGGACTTTCGCTCGGGTATATCCTTATTTTTATTTTGATAATCCTGAACCAGTTGACGATACTTTCGCTCATTGGAGAAAAAGTTACTTTTGTTAATTACACGCAGTGAATCAAGACTAACGAACATGAAATGTCGCTTGAATACACGCCAATGAGCCATCAAGAATGGCGCTGCTGTTTTGCAACGATAAAGGCACAGCAAAAAAAGCAATATTGAGGTGAACAGAACTATTGGGGCGATGTCCAGTCCGTCTGAAGAAAGTCCCATATAAAGCATAGAAACCGAACAAATCAAAAGTATTGAGGCACTACGATACTCAAGAATAGGCCGATAAAAATTCTCTTGTGCATGGAGGTTAGTCCTCTTCGAATCTGACATTATAGGTTCCCAGCCTCTTTCAGGTTATTGATAATTCGTTCAATGTCCACTTTCGCCCGGTCTGATGCGGCCAGCAAAGTAGGCATGTTAAATGCATGGCATTTTGTATTGATCACAGCACCAGAATTAACGAGGTACTGAGGAAGCTTATTGAAAAGATCTTGAGCCTCTAACTGCGACCCAAATTTTTCCACGCAAGATTGGGTCAGATAGAGAGTATTAGGAGTACTTACCATAAATCTGTTTTTGCGCTTTCTTTTAAACGCCACCTCCATTTTGGACAGAATTTGATGCAGTACTGACGCAATTTCTACAAATTCAAGCTCTGTAACGTCACCTTCGCTTATAAGCGAGAATTCACCATTTTGGTCTGATTCAGTAGTTGCAAAGACTTTACTGTTCAGATTGTGACCAGAAACAGGTGATGCTGGTTTTTGTACTTCTGCTTTGTCCGATGATTTATTCCGGTTGCGCTTGGGATTTTGTTTTTCTACCGGTGCTGTTGGGGCGAACAGTCTGGCCAGTGCTGGCGAAAGATGATGCCCCTTAGCGTCTGTGGGCGCATGCTCTCCATTTGATTCTTCAAGTACAGGAGGTAAGGCGGGCTCTTCACTTGCCATCACACTGGTTGCGGCTGCTTCGGTCTGGGAATACACAACTTCAGCTGGTGGTGGGCAGTTACCCTCAGTATCTGGTTCTGAGTTTTCTTGTCCTACAGAAACATCCATAGAGCGTTCAATCGTACCCTGGGGATCAGCGTTCTGTTCTCGGTTAAGTTCTGGTAATTCTGACGGCTCGGGGAGAAGCTTTTCATTATGGACCGAAGAGCTTGTTGCACAACTACCGACTTCTGGCCGAGAAACACTAAGCTGTGTGAAATCGGTATAATCAATGATCTCATGCTCTTCATCTTCTTCCTCAAAAAGATGTTGATAATGTTCATATTCCACAGCCTCAGTTTTCAGCGGACCAGTCGCGGATGCACTATCGGTTCCATGATATTCCACGTCGCCAGAATGTTCTTCGACTGCATTTACACGTGGGGGAGGCAGCTCAAGCGTTTGCTTTGGACGTGGGGCAGAGTTTTCAACAGAAGACTCATCATTAATCACTAATGCCTGATACATAGAAGTATTGAAAAGTGACTTTAAAGTTGTTGGCCTTCTTGGCTCATGATAGGTGAGCTGGAACCCGGCGCAGTTATCGCCGAGCTGGACTAAACGCAGATCGTCAATGTCCCTTACTATCCACATTCCATCGAGAGAGCCTTCTCTGAATGTCAGTTGGAAATAGGGCTCTTCACTAAATGCTTTTTCATCTAATCCCGGCAGCAATGCCATAGTGGCATCTATGTTGAGGTAGGGGACAGCATCTACACACACTATATAGTCATTGGAAAGTGGAGCGCTTAAAAGGAGTTCATGAAGTTGGTTGACCAGGACATGGGATTCCGTGTCCTTTGCCGATTCATCTTCACTTTCTTCTATATCAGGAATGACAGGATCAGCTGCTTCCTCACCCTCAGATTTAACTATCTGCGTGTCATTATCAATTTCATTATCACTTTCGGCTTTCTTCTCAAAATCGTCGGATGAGCCTTCATTTTTCTTAGAATGTATATCAACATCAATAGAGGCAGTGGAGCGGCCTAAATCATTAACCTTAAGAACAGCCGTCTCAACAGTATCAGTAATTTTAGTTATAGCGTCCCGACCGGGCACTGGTCTTCTGTATTCAGTAACTGTTTTTTGCTCGTCAATGTAAATAAAGTCTTTATTGGCATTAACGCTAAAAAGACCCGGCACTGAGTCAGGGATTTTATAGGAATCAAAGATTAAACCAATCCACCTTAGCTTAAGAAGGTTATAGAATTCTAGTTTCCCTATCCCATTTCTAAAGATGTTTGATATTTCGTTTTCCGAATAGATACCCGGAATGAAGTAGTGAACGACACGCTCATCATCATAGGGCTCGACGTAACCACGTTGAACTAGGGATTCTACCAATACCGTCTTACCAGCCTCTCCCTGAGGGAAGTTATATTTATGTAATTCGAAATCATTGAGAACAAAATCAAGGAATGCGTTCTCGTTAAGGTATACCTCACCATTTACGATAATGATGTGCATAGGCTTAGCATTGTAATTGTTGATATTGATACTGGTAAAGTTGTGCTTGATGGTACTAATGGCCCTTGCTGCTGCATCATTAGAACGCAGACCCATGATAGGGTCACGTAAAACATTAAGGTCTGTACCAGTAGAATAGAAATCAGCGGTCCTCACGCATTTAGACAAAAAGTCATTCCCATCAGTATAAACGTTTAGGGCGGTGATCATTTTTGAATAAACACGTTCTTTATTTACCCGATCCAAAAATGCAAGACATACCGGGTTTAGGATTCGCTCAAGGAAAACGCTGGACCAGATATTATGTTGATTATGAATACGCTTTCGCCAGTGGATTTCGTATTCAACCACGTCATTTTCACGTGCCCAGTCAAGAAGACTTTGTGAGCTTGGCGTCCAAATGATCGGACTAGCTAAATTCAGGCTTACAATATCGAGATCGTAAACCTTTCCGGCATCATGGACTAAACCACAGATAAACGCAGCATAGAGATATACTTTTCTACGGACTACTTCTTCATCTTGATATCCGATTGGTCTCAGTTCTGAGTGATGCGCATTTTTTAAAGAGAGTATGGCCACTTCCAGGCTGTGAGAAAGTAACCCACCAATACCATTATGATGATGATTTTCGGAAGCTGGCAAAAGATGTATCCAGCGAACATATTCAACCAAGGGCTTTAATACTAAATTAGTAAATGTATATGCATCGTCCCTGATGTCGCTATCGCTGATAGCTAACATCATTGAAATTGAGTGCAGCTTTTCCCGATACAGAGACAGGATTGACTGTTCATTAAATGTCTGTATGCCCGTCGGACGAGTTGGATACTCGATGAATTTCAGGACTTCTGGATTTGGATGATCAGGAACAGTGTACTTCTGATCTCCTAGAATCTGCGCAAAAGGAGAGAGGCTTGATATATCCTCAATCATTACAGAGGTTGCATCATTCTCCTGAGATGAGAATATCCCCAAAATCCGTTTAATACATAAATACAGCGCCCTGAAATTCATCATCATACCTTATCGACGTTTGCCTGACAGTTCGGCTGCAATGTATGCCTGCACACTTTTATATTGCATTACTTTGGTGATGAACTCTGCTGGACTGTATGGCCCATCCTTACGGCGAGAAACATTCAGAGTCTTTTTCACATTCTCAACATATAAATTAATACTCTTTATAATGTTGTGAGACATAACCGGATAGTCGCTTACAGCCAGTAAACCCAATGAGTTGTACTCATACATTGTGTTCATGAGCTGGTTCATCTCGAAGATGTACTTGTAAAACCTCATGGTGTTGTGGTTATTGAAGTTGAGTTGTACTGGTTCAAAACTGAAAGGTACAAACTGAGTTGATGACATGAATGAGTCATTCTTGTCGAACTCAATTGACTTAATATAAGCAACAAGATTTTCTTTCATCTTATTGTTTTCTTCATGCAGCTCGTTGAACCAATCCTGAATAGCCTGAACAAGGTCAGGATGTTTAACTGCATCAACCGTTTTAAAGAGAGAGGAAATAGCGATACTCACATCATCAAAACCTCTGATGACTGCTCCATTTCTGGCAGTTAAAAACCGGTTAAAATCTGGGGTGCCGGGGTTAATAATAACTTTGGCCATACCCTGGTGCTCTGGTCTACGTTGAGTAGAAGTTTGAGCGTTTACGCCTTGCTTTTTATTTGAACCTTTTACCATTACATCTTTTGGTTCAATGTTAATACGCTCATTGTCCGTGATAATTGCGTCGGTCATTGTGCCACCTTAGTTTTTGAGTATTGACGGATTTTTCGTCCAAGTTCGATATATGCTGAATGATAGAGCTCAAGCATTTCTCTGTAAGGCTCCAGCAATGCTTCCGTTTCAGAAATCATTTCGTATTCCCAGCTGGCATGGTTTACAAAACAGTTCTTAGAATATTTTCCACTTTTCATTGGTTGCACCCGTTTTGACATGTGACTAGGCGCTCTTGTTTTATAAGGGCTGAACTGATGCCAAGTGATCGTTACTTTTCTGGCATTACCAATTAGCTCAACTTTTGGTGCGTAAGAACCCAGATACTCCCTCTTTGGAACTTTGCTATGTCGGGTAAGGTTAATCTCTTGGTGGTTTCGTTCCTTCCACTTGATCCAGTATTTTGTAATGAGATCTTCAGCCTCAACACGCAAACCTTCAATCTGAGCACGTAAATTTTTACGTGTTAGCTCTATAGAACTTATAAGATTCGAATTACTCATGACGCCTCCTGATGTGAAATTACTATACCGGAGGAAATTTCCGTTTTTTTTCACGAACAGAAGATTTTTGAATGCTCTTTGATGAGGGAATTGAACAGATGTAATGCACTCGCTGTTTCCCCCATTCGGGAGGGGCCTTCAGAAACAGTAACAGCGAGTTTAGCCTCACTTCCATCGCTACCCTCTAAAGTTACTTTTGAGGGAATGACCATTGTGGATTATTGCTTTTGATAATGTGCATTGCTCTATTAAAGTTATACATATATCTAGTGCCACTTTTCCAAAAAAAATGACCCTATGGAACTTTGTCCATAGTGACACTTTTATAAAAAGTGACCCTATGACGACATTACATAGGGTCACTTTTCAAACATAAGTGACCCTATGTGAGGTATTCATAGGGTCACTTTTCTTTGTTTAGTGATCCTATGTAAGCATGAGGTTGATGAAAAGTAAAAATGTCAGTTTATGACGGTCAGTGAAAGACGTCGTTATTCTAATCCAACGTTGGGAGGGGCTGGATTTAGGTTTTTTTTTAATCGCTTCACATTTCGTTAGCATGCGAAGAAATTTTGATAAAATTCTGGTCAGTTTGGTTAAAAAGTGTTACAAGTAAGCGGTGTGGTTGAAGGGATAGATTTAAGGCTTATTCAAGCCTTAAGAAAATACTAAAAGTTACTTTTCACCCTACCGAACACCTAACAAAAAATCCATGTTGAAGATTTGAACAATTGTAATGGCGCAAGGACAATCAGCACATGTCAGAATCTGATAATTTAACTCGTAGCTTACTCGGTAAACTTTTCCGCACTGAGATTTCGCTTATTCGTAGTTACCGTGCATTTTTAATGTTATTGCCTGTGCATGGATCTTCTGCATATCAAACTGGGACTCCTCTTCTCCAGCGTCGCCTATTTGGGAAAGGATTTAGTACAGCCGCTGATTTAGCTTTTGAAGTGGAAACACGTCCAGGTAGTTTTTTGGTTCCGCGTACACTCGGAAAGGAAATTACATGGGAGAGGTTTTTTTCTGCGGTCTTGGACGGTGATTCCAATGTAATTCGTGAATATGATACAAATGATATTGACTATGGTATTTACGATGCCGGTGAAAAAGTGACTTTTCTGAATGGTACAGTGGATATCTATAATCCCAAGAAGATTCATGAGTTGCGTTCTAAATGTGTTGATATACAGAATGACTACTTTATGCAGGTGTTCTTTATCTCAATGCTCGCACCAGAGTTTGTAAGTGTTTTCTTTGGTTTAAAACCAACTACAGCTGATGCTATTAAAGACATTGGTTATTCATCGTTAAAAACAATTAACGATGTCGTTCTTTTCCCACGTACAATTGCTTTCTCACAAGGGCATATTGAAGAGAGTGTTTCACTTAAAACGAAAGTTTTTGCCTGGGCTTATGAATTGTCTGCTGACATCCGGTTAGGAAAAGTTAGTGATGATTTGATGGAACTATTACGTTATGACACTATGTTCACCAGTCACCGTCAGGATGTGTTCAACACTTTAACAAATAAAGTTATGTTAAAGGATTATTAATATGGCAAAGGTCGATCAAACAAAAGCTAATGCTCTATTGCGAGCAGCAAGGACTATGTCGCTTGGGGCAAATAAAAATACAATACGAATTTTGTACGGTAATCATGTTGCTGAAAATATCGATTTTGAGCCTGGTGCAAAAACAAAACTCAAAAAAGGTATCCGGGGCTGGAGCAAACGCACAGATAACCGCCGAGCTTTTTCTGCTGTTATTGATGTCGCAGTTAACTATTTTGGTTTTGATCCAATAAATCCGGAAGCGAGTTTTCGGCAAATTGACTTCAACCGAATAATGAGTGTCCTTCATAATCTGGGATACTTTGTATGCGCACCGGAAGTTAATAAAATAATAGAAATCCTTACTTCTATGAAAGAAATTGAAGAACTAGGTGCCTGCGAAAAATGTAAACGCCCATACATTGTGCCAGTGACAAATGATGCTTATTGTCCACGTTGCAGATTATCTTCAACTGCTTCAGCCATAGAGAGGTATTCTCAAGAAGAATTAGATTAAATTTAAAAAAGATATCGCGAAACTTGCCTTGTCTGAATCTAAATATTGACTTAAGTCAAATTCTGTTGTTTGCTTTACAATCAAATATTAGTTACAACTTAAATATTAACTCTTGACAAGTAAAGATATAATTTGATTTTTCTTTATACAGTCTTTCTTCGTTCCAAAAAATGTTCACCTTTTTTTCTGTTGAAAACGTAAAACTACTTAGGTTCTCTAAAACCTTCTATGCATGACGACTTCTTAATCGCTTTCAATTAATATATTTTATATTCTTGCCTAAGTTCGCTTCTTTGATCCTTAGCTATTCCTTCTTTGAAATATAGAAACAGCGTTACTGGTGATGATTTTTTTCAGCTCTTAATACACCTGTTTTCAAAGCAATATTTGCTTTTAGATATTCGATAAAACCATGTTTTTGTTACACCGGATTTTTCACAATGTGCAAGATGGATGATCTTTCCATCACCGAGACTATCTTCTTAGTCAGCACTCCTTTTCCGTCCTTTTCAACATAAAAACGACCATGCTATACGAGCTCTAACCTTTTTTTTGTATGCCATCATAACCGCATCAGAAAAGGAGAACGGTCTATGACTCGTATTGCATTAGCGCCTTCAAAGATGGTTTTGCTTATGTCTTTGGTAATTACTGGTGCCCACGCCAGCCCTGAGCAACCCCTAATAAAAGATACGCCCTTTGTATCAGGCCAGGCTTATAAGAAGGGTTTCTTCTGGTATGACGATCCTGCTAAAAAAAGCGAAGCTGAAGAAGAAAAGGTTTTGCCACCAACCGGTGCTGCTAGCTCGCCTTCAAAAGAGGAAAAGGTAGATTTAAATTCAAAATGGCTAAAAGAGAATATGCCTCGACTGTTAACGCAGGCAATGGATAACCCTACCGCAGAAAATCTATCACGTTATTACACGGCGCAAAGGTTAATGCTGGATATCAGTACGCGTTTTTCTGACAAATCAAAAGATTATTTTCTTAAAAACCCGATGATGTCTGAAAAACGCAGGCAACCAGTGGAAAAGGTGGCACTGGATGCTCACCGCACTGTTGTTGAAAAAAATCAGCAAACGGTAATGAAAGATATCTTTACTAAGTCAGGTTTATTTTTCTTTTTCCAGAGTACTTGCCAGTTTTGCCACGAAGAGAGCCAAATACTTCAATTTATGCAGAACTATTATTCGGTAGATATTCTTCCAATCAGTATGGATGGAAGGCCATTGCATAATGGCCTTTTTCAGGATTTTAACATCCCCAATGCACAAATTATTGATCAATTTAAAATTCGAGAGGTACCTACAATTTTCCTGGTTTCAAAGGATGGGACATCAGCTCAGCGCATTAGTGAAGGCATGATCTCCGCTGATGAATTAAAGAACACTATTATACTTGCCGCGAAGGGCATGAATCTGATCGATGACGCTTCGTTTCAGTCAACTCTAGATATTAAAAGGCAATATACCATCGGTGATGATGGCGTTATTACCGTTAATAAATCCGAAATGGAATCAGACCCATTCTTACTTCAAAAAATAATGGACCAAAAACTCGAAGGCTATGACATGCCTACGGCCGATCCGGTCAATTATCTCAATGCTGGCGGCAGTTTTGGAGGCACTTATGCGCAGTAATGCCGTTTTCAACTTCAAAAAGTTACTTTTGTCTCTTTCTGTTTGTGCTGCAATTTTAGCCCCGACTGCAAATGCAGACAACGCAATGCGTAACATTTTCAATGGCATGATGACGTCTACCAGCCCGGCCACCTTTTCCACAGCAACCCGTACAGGCATAGTTGGCGGGTCAATGTCTTACCGAACAACAAACGTTAATACCAACCTTGTTTCCATGTCGTTTCCAAAAGCTTCTGTCGGTTGTAATGGTATTGACGTTTTTCTTGGGTCCTTCAGCATGATCAACGGGGACCAGCTTGTGCAGGTGGCCCGTGGTATTGCCCAGGGTGCGGCTATCTATGCTTTTAACGTTGCTGTTTCAGCTATTTGTGCTGACTGTGCTGCAACGATTAATGACATCCAAAACAAACTGCAAGCGCTAAATAAATTTGCGAAAGATTCATGCAATGCAACTTACTCTTTCCTTTCTGAAAACGTGGGTACGCCAAGCCAGTTCGCTAACTCAGTTAGCTCTGGACCAGCCTCAATTCTGGGATCGATTAATGGTCTCATTCCTGATTTTGGCTCATCGATGACAAAGTCACCTGAAGCTGTCACTTCTCAGGTTAAAGCAAAGGATCCCGAAGAGTTCGCTGAAAAATTCAGTGGTAACCTCTTCTATATGTCGTTCATGGATATTGATAAGGGAACAATGAACATCGGAGGGGTAACGGAGTTATCCGGTTATAAATTGGCAGAACAACTTATGTCTCTCGTGGGTACTGTCATTATCAACTGGGATAGCAAAGGCGAAAAAGCGGGAATGGAAGTCCGCCCGTCTACCATGACTGTCACGGATTACATCATGGGGCCACCAGCTGGCGGATCAATTAAAATGCTCAAGTGTTCTCCGGCACCAGATCCATCATCCCCACGAAAGGCTCAGTGCCTTGTCATGTCAGAAGTTAATGACGGTGGTTTTAAGGGATTGAAGGATACCATTTCTGATCTTCTTTTAAACGTACAGAAAAAAATCATCAACGACGTTCGTGTTTCAGATGATGAATTACGCATTATCTCCTATATCGGCATCCCGACCATTATCGACTCTTTGCAAACATTCGAAGCACCGGAAGGGTACGCATACATTCAGGACATAAGCACTATTGCTGCGACGAGCCTCGTAATCAACATGTTGCGCCAGGTTGAGGCCAAAATTTCAACCATGAGCATACCGAGTGAGTCGCTGTCGGGTAAAAGGGATGATCTCAACCGATTAACAGACAATCTCTCAAAACAGGTTAAAGCCGCCTATGAGCTATCGCACAGCCAGGTCGGTACCAGCTCGGACGTCATTTCAACCTGGGATAACCGTCGCCTGCAACGGAAGGCTTTCACTGAAAGTATTCGTGGCACACGTAACTGAGGTCTGACATGGATTACAACATATATACCCTGGGTGATATTGATTTTGTCTGGTCGGCTTTTACCGGTATTGCCCTAATCTTTTCTCAATATACTGGTGTAAAAGAGTTCCTGACCACGGCCGCCGTTGTAGCAGGTGTGAGCCTATTCTATAAAACGTGGCTATGGCTTCAGGCTCCGACCAAAAATGAATTACCGTTTTTCTCCTGGTTTTTGGGGTTGATCCTTTTCATGATGGCAATGGTTCGAGTGGATGTAACTATTGAATCTGTAAAGTCGGGAGAGGTCAGAAACGTCGACGGAATTCCAATTTTTATTGCTGCGATGGCCACCGTCACCACTAACTTAAGCCAGGGTTTGCTGAAGGATTATAAAACTGCGTTTGATCCGCTTTCTCCGGTGGACCTGTCTGCAACAACTCTGGACGATGACATCACCCTCGGTCCGATGATCCGATTCGTGAAGTTTTTGCAATGGGGCGGCGATAGCCAGGGCTACTGTTCTGCATTTCCTGAACCGGCCAGCGGGCTAGGGCCAATGAACGTATGTGCTACCGTTCAGTCTCTTGCATACAACTGCCTGAAGGCTACCCAAAACTCAAGCGCAAATATTGCCGGTAAAGAAACTATTTTTAACGATATTTTCTCAGCTAATCTGGCAGATAGCATGGACCGGATTAATCAGGCGATGAAAGGCGCACTGAAGAATGCCTCTGCCAGTATTGTTGGCGCTAACGGTTCAAAATCTGGTACGTGTGATGAGGTCTGGTCAACTGTGAAACAGGTTACCAGTACAGCTGAAGCTCGCCAGACTATTTCCCTTATAGGACAGACAAACGGCATCCTTACTCCAGACGAAGCAAATGGTGCACCTACCGGCGCAAGTTTTACTGATGTTATGGCGTCAGCAAATGGTATGTACGGTAAGGCTATTGGTTCGTATGACGCCACCCTGAACCTGTTCATAATGAATGAGCTCAGAAATGGCGCAAGCAAATATAAGACCCCACTCAGTCTGGCTTCCGATATGCAGTTGTTTGAGGCTTCTCTGAAGCGAACCAACACAATGGCTTCACAGGGCCAGTTGTGGTTACAACTGTCTGGAGCAGCAATCGCATTCCTTGAGATGTTTGCTTACATGGTTGCTCCATTTGCTTTGCTTATGCTGCTGGCGTTAGGTGGTAATGGTGTTGCCGCTGCGGCGAAATATTTGCAACTTATTCTCTTCGTGAATATGTGGCCGCTTACGGCAGTAATGGTCAACGCGTATGTGAAGAAAGTCGCGACGGCCGATCTGGATACCTGGAGCACCCTCAACAGCCAGAATAATGCCGTCACGTGGATGGGGCTCCCAGGGCTTGCGGAAACATACAGTTCATACCTGTCTGTTGCTTCCGCGCTTTATGCTCTGATTCCGGTACTCACATTATTCCTGATGACACAGTCGATTCACCCGATGATGAATGCGGTTAAGGGAGTGACCCCCGATGCGCCGGTGGATACTGGTCATGTAACGCCCAAAGTATGGGATGGCCCTAACAGCGGTAAATCTTCATTTGGTGACGTGACACGAACCGCCTTGACCAGTACCGGTCAGGGATACAGCGATGGCGGCGCAGTTGATTCAAGTAATTTCCGTCTTGGAATGTGGAATGCTGGTTCAAGTATCGCTAACAGCCAGGGGCAAGGATCAGCTGTAACCTCATCAGTTATGAGTGCGGCAAGTAATTCATTCCAGGCTGGTTACAGTCAGATGAGTGAAATTGGAAGGTCAGGACAGTCGAGCCAGCAGTTCTCAACCAACCTGCAAACAATGAAGCAGATCTCGGATAAGATTGGTGCCTCTGTAGCAGAAGGTATTGCAACGAAACATGGGGTGAGTGCGTCTCAGATGGCCAGCATTGCTTCAAATGTTATTCTAAACGCTGGGCTTAATGGAGGTGCTGGAACTGGCAACGGAGCCGGGCTGAAAGCAGCTGTAGCAGGGCAATTGAGTAGCGGCGCATCTAAGACCAATACAGGCAGTGACTCGCTTTCAAATGACCTTTCAAAAGCAATCACGAATCAGCTTAGCCAGGATTCTGCTTTGACTGACCAGTTCAGTAAAGCGGCGTCTCAGGTAAGCAGCGATCAGATATCCAATACTAATGCGTTTAAAGAAGCATCGTCGAAAATGAACCAGGCGACACAGACGATGGCGCAAAACATTTCTACATCGGTATCGACTAACGCCAGCTCCAATAGTGGAATGAGCCTTGATTCTAAACAAAGCATTAACCTGGACAGGTTCTCCGATTCTATTCGCAACAAAAACTTCAGTGATGATGATGTAAGGAATTTTGCTCGTAAGAATGGGCTGGATGAGAATGCGTTTATGGAGAAATTCAACTCCTATAACGATACCTTCAAGGCCAGTAATCAGCTTGGTTCGCAGCTTCAACGTACTGACGCGCTTGTGGCTGCAACACGAGATTTCAGTGAGCAAAAAATTGCGATTGATACCGCCCGGGGAGAGACGGCCGAAAGTAATAAACAGGATCTCCGTGAAACCTCCAGCCTGCTTAAAAGTCTGGTTTCCGACTTCGGTGGTAATGCACAGCAGCTGCTACCTATCACCAATCAGCTCGACAGAATTTCAGGCGAAGGGTCAGGAATTAATACTATCACTCAGGCACAGGATAGAACTCCTGACAGCGTAAATACGTCTGGCGTGATGAGTGCGTCACGCGTAGGGGAACTGGGTGGAAGTGTTGATTCGCAGGCTAAACTCGGTCTTTCCTCCAACGCTCAGGACGCGACTCAGCGTGTCCCTGGAAAAAGTGAAGCTGGCTTTACTCCGTATAACCTTGATAACGCGGGCAAAGGCGATATTCAGGGAATACATAACAACAACGTGGGCCGCACTTATTCTGATGAAGAAAGGAATGTGCTCAATTCTCTCAAAACGAATGGCCCTGTACTGAATAATCAGGGTGTAGAGAAAGTCGTCAATTCAGGTCAGGATGTCAGAAATGCAGAAGGCACATTTAACGATCTGGAAAAGGCTACCGGAGGTCGGGTGGTTGGTGATGGAATGGATCAACGAGCCACTGCTTTGAACAGTATGTATCAGAGCGGTCAAGTTCGTGGCTTATCTAATAACACTGATAACTACTTTAGTCGTGTTGCCAACAACCCGAACTTAAGCCGGGACGATAAGCGAGCTGAATTGGCACAGCAAGCTGTCTTTACCTATGGTGCCAGCACCATGGCTACCGGTGCCGAAAGAGAGCAGCTCAAAGCGGATACCCAGAAGATCCTTAATGAACTGGGTAACTATAACGTTAACTGGAGTATGAATGACGTTCAGAGCATCCATAGCAGTTTCAACACTCATAACAGAGCTGATGGTTCACTTGAGTCAGTCGTACGGGCAAACCTAGGAGAGGGTGGGTCGGGCGGTGGTCTCGTTGGTAACCGCACTCAGACCGTCACAGATCGCTTGGTTGGGGAAAAGATAGAGGCCAACACTGAGCGGGGCGCGATTTCTGGTGCGCTACTCGGGGGCCAGCAATTTGTTTCGGATACGCTAACCAGCGTTGGGGCGAAACCGGTAAATGAGATGCTTACGGGAGCGGGCATCCTTCAAACCCAGACATCGATAGCAAATGATGCCTCTAACCCTGCAAATATGCCTGATTCTCTCCAGGGTAAAGTCCTTAATCACATGCAGATGTCTGATGGCGTCGCAGCTGTAAGTGACCGGTATCAGAGTATTAGCAGCGACGGCGTTTCGACTTATGCGAATGCAGCGCAGAACTCTGAAAGGGCTATCCGGCAGCAATTGACGGATGACCCACGCTTTGGGCCTCAGAAAGCAGATGAATTCATTCAGTACATGAAGTCAGAGCTGAGCAACACAAATGAGCCTTACCAGTCACGTGTCGATAAAGCGGATCAGTGGCTTAATGAAAATAAAAGGTAGGTGAGTTTCAAATATAACCTAATGAAAATTAAACGTATTTACTAAAATATGGTGTTAAACAGTGAAGGCCGCAAAGTATAAATTTGCGGCCTTTTTTATTCATAAACTTAGCTGATTTCTGTACAATCTCGTTCTTTATGTAGTAGATGTTCCGGCTGAATAGGCACTGAGACACAGGACATGGCAAACAAAGTAAAAGATATTAACCATCCATCTATTAATGATAGAGAACGTCGTGTCTTGGAAGAACTAGGTATATGTAATGGTGCACACTTTAATAATTTGCTTAAAATTGCCCGCTATCGTCTCAATGCTGGTTATTCCCATGCTGAAACTGTACTTTCTTTACGCTGCACAGGCTCATACATTGAGCGTACCGTAATGCATGCCCCCAAAAATACCCGTAAAAAACTACGTGAACACCTACAAAAATTTGCTCTAGAGACAGAGCAGAATAGCGAAACCGTTTATTCTAATTACAATACTCAGCTCCGTGTAATTCGAGAAAAAAAACAAAAAGAACATTTGATGGCCAAGCGTAAGGAGTACATTCGCGTTCGGCTAGAATCTTGTAAAACAAGGGGGGAGCGGTTGATGGCGTTCGGTCTAATTGACACTATCGATCCCGAATATATACAGGAACTGGAAGACCATCTGGCTAAGGTTAGTCATCGTAAGATGTTGGAGGATAATGACCGAAAGGTAAAAGAACGCAATAGACTGTTGAGTGAAATGAAAAAAAATTCAGCCCGTCTCACCGAACGAATAATCCTGTCGGAAAAAGAGGAACCAGATGAAGAAGCCTCTCTTCCAATACTGGTACGTAGATATATTCCCGGCGGACGTGCCGCAGAGTTCGCTATTTATGCACGTTCAAACGCTACATTACCTCCACTAGAGATCATTGAGGGTTTTCTAGGGTATCCAGTTGGTGGCCGCGAAAGATCGCAGGAAGATCAGCCTAAATCTCCACCGGCCGCGATTATGGTCGCTATGAAGACTGATGGTATAGAAGAAAAGGAGCTTCAGCCGAATATTCCTGATGAAACTACTGTACCGGGTAAGCGTAAGGGTAGTAAGACAACTGTCGAGACACGACCAGATCAGGCCTCATTTGCAGAAGCCGTCCGCAACAACTGTTATGACCAATGTGTGATTACAGGCTCTAGACTGCGCCAGCGCACTGAGGCTGCTCATCTGATGGAGCATCGTAACGGAGGAGTAGACCATTATACAAATGGGTTGCTCTTACGCCATGATATACACGATCTTTTCGACGCAAACATGATTGCCATTCATCCGGTGACGTTGGAGGTTAACATTCTCGCTGAAGCTTTGGCGGTAGATCATGATTTAGCGGCATATCAAGGAGAGTTTATTAAGCCGCTGCGTAAACCCATCAATACTGAATTCCTAAAGCACCGTTGGCAGGTTTTTCAGCACCGGAACCAAACTGAGCAGCAAGCTTAAGAGACCGGCATGTTTTCTTCCAACTGTGCAATGCTTTGACCCGGGGCAGAAATGGAGAAGCATAGAACTGATAATGCGGGCATGCTCTCCGTAAAAGTTACTTTAATTCAGGAAGCCCAACGTTTCATAAGCAGATGATACCTGGTGTTAAGAGCTGCAAGATCAGATTCGGTGAGGCCGGTGTAATAATTGGTTTTTTGCAAATGTGGATAACCGACCGGGAATAATGATTCGTCGTCATCAAGGCAGATAAATGCTTTAACTCGATGTGAAAATACAAAGTCCTCACACTCAGCAGCCCGCACACCTGACTGATTAGGTTTTAAATATACCGAATCGGTAGCACCTATGACTTTGTCTCTATAAGGTAGCCGGAAAAGAGATTTCAGGTAAGTTATACTGGCACATTCACGCCACGAACTGGAGATGACAATCACCATGGAAGGGCATTTATCCAGTAATTTTTCCACCAATGGCATTCGCTCAAAGGTTTCATTTTTGCACCTGTGACAAACCCCATCGAAATCTAAGAAAAGCACGACATGCGAATCAGGGAGAGGGCCCCATAAACCAGCTGTTGTTTCTTCAGGAACACATACTTCTTCATGAAGAGGGCTTTTCTGCATCAAGAAAGAAGAGAGAATCTTAAATATATTTCTTGCAGAAAAAGACAATTTATTACCCCTGAGTCTATGCGAATTTTTTGCGGGGGGGTACCCAAGCTACTCGATGATCTTCTGTAATATCAGGTTGAATTTATTTAACAACAGGAGTCGGGTTTTGCTCCGGGACATTTTTAGCTATATGGCCATTGTATCGAGGAGGTTGTTGGGTCCATTGATAAAGCTCACCCATCCCGTTACGCTGCTGGATCCGGCGATTGTACTTTACCATGAAGTTAAATATGTACTTTGCACGTACCTTTGGGGTTTTGCTGTTGTAATCTGCAATCCCTTCAAACACATTGCCCTTGCGATCAACAATTTTTCTGTAGAGCCACCATGTTCCAACCCAGAAACTAGCGCAAGCATCGTAAGCCAGAACCCGCCACGTTACAGTCGGGAAATGCTTTTTTATTTCAGGCAGATTGGATGAGTTGATCTGCATCGGGCCAATATCATAAGTGCCGTTAGTATTCCTGCTGAAAGTACCAACCTTACCGCCTTCATTGTCAAACAACGTAAAAACCAGTTCGGCATCAATTCCGAAGAAGCGGGCGGCATCCGTAATGCACTGAGTGTAAATCTCATCAGGAACGGGAATAGGTTTCACATCATCTGCTGGTGGTGTAAACACAACGATTTCTCCACTGAATCTACGTTTTATCTATTCTCCCATATATCTATCGACTTTCTTTCGGCTTTACCCGTTGATTTAAGCGTTTAAGCAAAATTCTGGAATTTTTGGGCGTGATAATATTAGTGCTCGATTCAAGGAGCATAAATGAAAAAAATTATTAAGGCATCGGTATTACTTCTTTCATTAAGTACCGCCTTCACGATGAATGCCGAGCCGGTTAATACAATGGTACTGCCAGATGCAGCCCGGGATAAGCTCAAAGCCATTGGGCTTTCAATCGAGCACGTCGAACCCTCGCCAGTAAAAGATATTTTTACGGTGATTTCCAGGGAGGGGGTAAGTTACGTGAGCAAAGACGGAGATTACATTTTTACCGGAAGCTTATTCCACGTGAAAGGTAAAGATGTGGTAAACACCACTGAGCAGGCCATTTTAATGGGCGTCCGGGAATTCGCATCCAAAACAAAATCCATCGACTACAAATCACCAAACGAAAAATACCGGCTTGCTATCTTTACCGATATAACCTGTGGATACTGCCAAAAACTGCATCATGATCTGAAGTCTTATCTTGATGCCGGTATTTCGATTAAGTTTCTTGCATTCCCACGTGCAGGACTGAACTCGGTAGTAGCCGGGAACATGGCCAAAATCTGGTGTTCAGCAAAGCCAAACGAAGCTCTGGATGCAGCGATGAATCCGGTTTCAACTATCCCGGAAGGACGTCCTGATGAGGCTTGCTTAAACATTATCAAATCGCATTTCCAGGTGGCCTCAACAATCCCGCTGCAAGGTACTCCTACCATGGTGACACTAAGCGGCAAACCGCAGTTATTTACGGGGTGGCTGAGCCCGGAAAACCTGGTGACCCAAATGGGCGCTGCGCAAAAGTAACTTTTCCGACTGTAAGAGGTGTGTATGAAATCTACTTTACTGAGTACGTTAATGCTGGTTGCTGTAGGTGTACAGCCCGTTTTCGCTGCACAATGTCAGTACGGAGCCTGTGGAACGGAAAACGATCCAGGAATCGTATTTCTGATGTCATCGGTACAAATGGATCAAGGTGAACAACTAAAGGAACTCTCTGGTGTTGCGACCACAGGTGACACCATCTCTAAAAAGATGGAAAGCTACCTGGGAAATAAAAAGCTCAAGGTAAACACCGACAGTACCCGCAAGGGGCCGGGTAATACCACCATCAGGCCTACAGATGAGCTCGCCCCAACGAGGCAACTAAAAGTTATCCGGCCCGAACTGGTAAAAAATCCCGATTCGCAGCTCGTGGTAGCTTTCAATGAGCGCCTGGCCTGATTTATTGACTGAGAGCGTCCAGAAGGAAAAAAGATGTCGATACTCAGTAACTTCGTCATCAGGGCAACGGGGATACCTGACAAAAAGTATCTCCGGGATCCCGTAATAAAACGTTGTTATGAACGTCTGAGTCGTAGGGTGCCTGCTCTAATGACGGGTTGGCTTCTGTGCATTCTGGGTTCAGGGTATGTCAGTATGGCACTGGAACAGCCTGATAGCACTGTGTTACTCAGTCTGCTGCTGTTGTATGTTATGTCAGGCATTTTACTGATGCAGTTCCAGTATATGTATTCAGAGCGAAGCATAGGCTACAAGTTCTACCTGGAAGTGCTTATGAATGCAGCCGCCAGTACTCAACATAAAGAACAGTTACAGTATCTAATCATTAATAAGCCCAATTCCATCACGATGGGCGATCTTTACCGACTTTATGATTTTAATGGGGGAGGGCGATAGCCACGTTTATGTGCGTGTCCAAAAGTCACTTTTGAACATTCTCTTCCCGCCGTCTGCTTTCAGTTCCAGGGGATCACTGCAACATAATTTCCGGAACGCAGCGGCGCATCAAATTTATCAGTAAAGGCGTCGATCATTGCTGAATAAGCAATGCTGTCTGACGGCACAGGTGCATTGCTTTGCATACTCACTTTCAGAACCTGCTTTGCTCCTTTCGCTGACGGGTATACCTCGACATCCAGCTGTCGCATATAGTGCATCTGCGACATCGTCTCAGTGCCTATTACCCCATCGACCGGCCTGTAGTCATAGTCAGTATGCGATTCGCCATGCTTGTCAGTTCTCGTTGTCTTTTTATCTACAACGTAGCCTGTCACCCCAGTAAGAAGCTGCTCGCTATACTGCATGTTCTCCTGTGAGCTGCTCATTCGGAACCTGAGCACATAATCTGGCTGGTGAGTGGAAATAATGACTCCTTTTTTTGCTAATCCATCAGCAAAACGGCCTGAAAACATTCTGGACTGAATACTTTCGTCCGGAGGGACTATCTGAAACCTTTTATTTGTAACAGGACGAGGCATTAGATCGTACGCATCTACCTGGTTTGCGAAATGATATCCACAACCACTCAAAAGCATTGCGGTTGTGAGTATAAAGCCCTGCCTAATCATCCTTTAATCTCCAAAAAGCATTGTTTCACGAATAATTCCGATTTACCGGGCCAGTATAATCCATCGCAGGTTAATAACTAACAGGCTGAAAAGCATAAAGGTAGCTATGTCTAAAGAATTTTATTTAAAACCGATGGCCACGATTTTAATTTCTGCGGTAATTGCTACCGCTGCCTCGGCGTTAATCGCGGCAACTTATTTTAAACCGAAGGTGCTCAGTGAGGAAGAAATTGGCAAAATTGCCGCTACTTACCTGGTAAAAAATCCCCATTATTTAGTGGAAGCAGGTAAGGCGCTGGAAAATCAGAACGTAAGTGCCTCAGTGGAACGAATAATTCCATATGCGCCAGCTCTGCTGGATACCAAGGAGACGCCAAACATCGGCCCGGATGACGCCGACGTCGCGGTAATCGAGTTCTTCGACTATCAGTGTATTTACTGCATGCGGGTTACACCTGTTGTTGAATCGGTAATGAATCAGAGCAAAGATGTAAAATTCTTCTTTAAAGAATTCCCGATTTTTGCCGGTTCAAAACCTGTATCTGCCATGGGGGCCGCTACGGGTCTGCACGTCTATCAGAATTTCGGTGCTGAAGCCTATCGTAAATACCACAACAACCTGATGGCTGTGGCTCATACCTTCATGACCTCTCAACGCAAATTCGAACTCAGCGACTTTAATACTGTGGTGGATAAGTCAGGGTTTAACAGCACGTTTTCTGACAGGGAAAAAAACCGATATGAAAACGTGATCTCCGGCAACATGCAGCTGGGCGAAGCGCTTGGGATCACCGGCACACCCGGCTTCATCATTATGAATATGAAAAAGCCGAATGCGGCGACTACCACATTTATCCCCGGGGCTATGGACGCAGCAACTTTGCAGGGCGCAATCGAAAAAGCTCGCGGGGCCTAAAGTTACTTTCACTTTTGATGAGTACGGCCATGCCGGTCATGGCCGCTACGCTTTTACAACGAGTAATTCATCCCAGCGGGTCGTATATCTCGGTGATAGCATGGCCTGTTTCATACGAAAATCCTGTTGAATGCCTTCCCCCAGCAAAAACAGAGCTCCGCGCTTTTCTTTATTGAACCGGTCCATAACTTTCATCAGTGCCTGACTGCCAGGCCTGGCCGGGCGCTCATCAAACAGGCTGAGTTGCTCTGTGCCGTCAGTCATAGCGGAGAGCATTACCCCAGCTTTCGCATACGCTATCCCGGGTTTGTAAATGCGGTTCAGGATGGTCATGGCTGCATCAACCAGATCGCGGGTGTCCTGTGTAGCGGTAAGCGGCTCGATACCACAATTGCTGTAGCGGTTTTCACCTTGCGCATAATTGCTGCTCTGAATGAAGACTGTGATTTGACGGGTCCACGAGCCATCCTTGCGCAGCTGCTCTGCCGCCCGGGCGGTAAAAAATGAAACTGCCTCATGTAGCTTGCCTATCTCATTAAGGCGCTGACCAAAACTTCTGGAAACGATAATCTGTTGCCGGACAGGAGGGGATTCATGCAGCCGGAAACATGGTTCGCCATGCAGTTCCCGCCAGGTACGCTCGATTTCAACGCCAAAGCTTTTACGTAAAAAGCGAACGTCGCTATTATAAAAATCACCGGCAGTGATGATCCCGAAAGCCGACAGGCGTTCACTGATCTTTTGACCAATACCCCATATTTCTCTGGTACTGATAAGGCCCAGGAGCTTCCTGATCCTGGCCTGATCAGTCAAAACTACAACCCCGCCTGTAGCTGCCCATCGTTTGCTCGCATAGGTGCATAATTTAGCCAGGGTTTTGGTGCTTGAACACCCCACACCACAGGTAAGGGACAGATTATGAAGAAGTGTACTTCTGATCAACCGGCCGTAATCTTCATAATCTATTATCTTGTTCATGTTTTTCAATAACATGAAATTTTCATCTATGCTATATCGACTCGATTGAGGCGCGAAGCTTTCCAGCGTTTCATGGAAGCGATTTGAGTAGTCTTCATACAAAGTAAAGTTAGAGCTCCGGACTTCGATCTGGTGTTGCTGAATCAAATCCCTGCACTTAAAAATTGGGGTCCCACGCTTAATACCAACGCTTTTAGCCAGTTTATTCATTGCAATGACGGACGAATCGTTATTGCTGGCTATGATGAGCGGCTTTTTTGCCAGCTTGGGATCCATCGCACACTCAAATGCCGCATAGGCCCCGTTAATATCAACGTGCATGTACATGGCTAAACTGATTCAGTGCAAAGGTGACGACGCCCCATATCTCAAGGGATTCGGGATTTACACGTATCGGCTTATAGGCTGGATTAGAAGGCATCAAAAGCAGCTCAGGATACGTGTGTAAGATCTTTACCGTGAACTCTCCATCCACCAGCGCAACGACGATAGAGCCGTGTCGTGCCGTTAAAGACCGATCCACAACCAGAATAGCGCCATCATTGATACCGGCATTGATCATACTGAGGCCCGCCGCCCTGACAAAGAAGGTTGAGGGGCGGTTACGGACTACATATTCATGCAAATTTAATTCATTATCTTCATGCCCGGCGCACGGACTCATCACTCCACAGCTCAGTAAATCACTGAAAAAAGGTGCCATTTCGTAAGGCTTGTTGCTAATGTGCTCAAGGATAACAGACATAGCTACACTCGAATTCTCATACTGTATGTATAAACAGTATTGCGAGTTACAGAGAAAAGATCAAATCTCTCCGGTAACGCTATCGAGCCTGACGAAAAATTAAGCTTTGTCACAAACACCAAAAACCATCTTTTACCGATAATGGCGAGCTGGCCTACGAAGAAGGTATACAAGCTAGGATGAAAGGATTCTGATGCCCCTCCCACCAAATTTTTTATCTCCTGAAGACCAGGCTGAGTACGATGCTTATATGTCAAGATTCAGCGAGATAAATCACTATTATGATTATCACACTGTCCCCGTGATTGACTGGTTCTTTAAACAAGCAACCGAGGCGTTGCATCACGAACTATGGATACCGGCCTGTACGAGCTTCCTGAACGGGATTGAAACATCACTCATGGTTACGTTGAAGTCGCTGATGCTGAAACCAACAGTTAACGATCAGCATGCAGCTCCTGAGCTGGTGGACTTGGAGGGTATCTCCGTAATGAGTAATGCCTTACTGAGAAAGGCCAAGCAGGAAGGGGTGCCGGTAGAATTACTTTCATTTCCAGCCGAGCAGGATATGTTGGTTAAGGTAGCAGCCGGGAGAACACCTGAAGCAGAAATTGTCAGGCTGAGAAACAACCTATGCCATGGCAACATTCTGGAGTTTATCATGTCTGTTGATATCGGTACTTCAGGACCCATACGTATTTTTACGCCTGAATGCTGTCGTGAACTGGCGCATGAACTTTCGTCCATTTCCAGGAATTGGGTGGTAGGTTTGCACAAGGGCACTGTTGCAAAGTTAGCGATGAGGCAGCCTTTTGTCTTATTCAAAGGCCTTACATTTCAAAAACTCTGCTTACCAGGCGCATTTCGCCCAGGGGATCACCATAATAAAATGCTGAG
>NZ_JAENDM010000039.1:0-39122 GCF_019375075.1 Escherichia sp. XD33 | reverse complement strand
CGTCTTTCACCGAGGTTAACCGGCCACGGTTGTCATAGCGGCGGTAAAGGCTGATGCCTTCCTCGCGGTGGACCGCCGTCATCTGGCCGAAGCGGTCGTATTCATAACGGGTCTGGTAGCCCGAGCAGTCGGTGAACGCCAGCAACTGCCCGTAGCGGCTCCAGGTCATCTGCCGGGTGCTGCCCGTCGCATCCGTTGTCGTCGCCGGTAACTCACTGTGCGCGTCATCGTAGCGGTAGCGTACTGTCTCCCCGCTGCGCGATGTCTCCGATACCAGCCTGCCCGGTTCATCATATTCCCGGCGGCTCTCCAGCCCGTCCGGGGACACCACCGCCGTCAGCTGGTTCCCGTCGTTATAGTAAAATTTCGTCTCCCGCCCGTCCGGTGTGGTGATGTCCGTGATATCGCCGGACACCACATTCAGACCGTACTCTGTCCTCCGTCCCGCCGCGTCCGTCTGCGCCGTGAGCCTTCCTGCCGCGTCATACCCGCTGCGCGTGACGCTGCCGTCCGCCAGTTCTTTTTTCACCACCCGTTTCAGCCCGGCCCCGCCTTCTGTATGCAGCACCTCACGCCGGTTCAGGCTGTCGGTGACGGTGATGCGGTCCTGCTCATAAAGATAGCGGTAGCTTAACCCTGCCGGGTTCAGTTGCTCCACCACCCGCCCCGTATCGTCGTAGCGGTAGCGCATCTCCGGCCTTCCCGCGTAACGGTGCGCCACCATCCGGCCCGGGTGCTGCGCGTCATACGTGAAAGCGCGCACCTGCGTATTGCTGCGGTCATATACCGCCAGCAGTTCACCGGCTTCCGTATACGTGTACCGCACCAGTGGCGCAGCGGGCAGGCTCTCCGGGTATGCCGGGTCGTGCATCAGCCACACCGCCGAAAGGCGGATACCCCTGTCGGGGCCGTATTCGGTACCGGGCAGTGTGTCGGGGAACGCTGAGGCTGAGAGAGGGCGGGAACTGTCAGAAGAAGATAGCGAAGAGGTGCGGGCCTCTTCCGCACGCTGCGCCTGCGTGGTCAGCACCAGACGGAACTCCCGCCCGGCACCGTCCGTCACGCCGGTGATTTCCCCGGCCAGGTCACCGGCGGCCTCACGCCGGTACGTCAGCGTCCGCCCGAAGCGGTCCGCCATCCCGGTAAGCACCCGGTACGGCGGCAGCGGCGCTGGCAGTACGTCCTCAGCACCCGGCACCCGCTCAGACCACCCCAGTATCCACCACGGCCCCTGTGCGCTGTTGGTCGCCAGGTAAAGATGCGGGCTTAACCGGATATCCGGCGGCAGCGCCCCCCACAGCCGCGCCAGCGTATGGCCGTCCGGCTGTGCTGCCTTACCACCGCGCACCAGCCACATTGACTCACTGCGGCTGTACACCGCCTCCCCCGGCAGCAGCGGCTCAAAGTGAATGCTCCGCCCGCCGTTGTCGTTGAGTATCAGTCCGTCATCACGTAGCTGTAAGCGGATATCAGAAGGCGCTTTCCAGCCGGGGCCGAAAACGCCCACCGGTGCAGGCGTCTTCGTCCGGTAGCTGCTGTAGGTGCGGGAGAGAATGAACGGCAGCGGGCCGGGCAGCGCAAGGTCCGTCTCGCCGGGCAGCACCTTCGCCCCCAGCAGCGGATTTACCGGGTTGCCCGAAGTCATCCCGCCCGGACACACCGAGCACGCCACGCCGGTGGGCGCGCCAATTCTTACACCTGCCGAACCCTGGACAATGGGACCGCCATACTGAGTCATATCTCCCTGACGCGCCGCTGGTTTTCCGCTCATATAAAGTGCCCTTTTAGTTATTGTTCATATCCCTGTGTTAGCAACAAAAAAAATAAAATGACACACAAGACCAGCTAATGTATTTATATATTTTTCACATAAACTTATTTGTTCTCAATCAACAACAACTGTTATTACAGGTCACTTTCAATATTTTATTAAACTAACATTTTTAGCACAGATGAATTCATCATCAACAAATTCACTATATGGATAATATCCATTCAACGCATATGATTTATGATTTTATTAGTCTGAGTTATTTTTGTAGGGCTATATTTAAAATCAATAAACTCCACCGATTCAGATTAATATCAGCAATAGAAAGATAGGAAATCACCAATTCAATAACATCATCAATGAAACATATTGTAGAATTAATTTAAACAAGGCGTTCCATTCAACCAGAACGCCCCTTATTTACTCTCATCACCCCGCAAACTGCCTGAACAGCGCCTTACCCTTAACCAGTCGCGCACCCAGCCAGCCGCCGAAAAGCGACAGCAGCAGCGCTCCGCTGCACGGCAGAACAATCCACAATCGCCAGTCTGGCTCCCACGGAAAATCAAACACTTTCGCCTGCAACACTGCCAGCGCCGTTTCCGCACCAATTGCGGCCACCAGGCCGGAAACAAACCCAAGCATGGCGAACTCACACCACAACGTGGTACGCAGCAGTTTTTTCCCCGCACCGAGTGTGCGCCACACCACCAGCTCCTGATGACGCTGACGCATTCCCACCTGCACCTGTGCCAGCAACAGCAACATACCGCAGGCGGTGACCAGTACCACCATCACTTCCAGCGCCCGACTTACCTGCTCCAGCACCTGACCGACCTGTTTTAAAATCGCGCCAATATCTAACAGGCTAATGGTCGGGAACTGGCGGTTGAGTTGTGTCAACATGCCGTTGCCATTCTCCCAGCGGAAACTGGTAAGCCAGCTCTGCGGTTGCCCGTCTAATGCCCCTTCAGGGAAAATAAAATAGAAATTAGGCCGCAGACTTTCCCAGTCCACTTTGCGCAGGCTGGTCATTTTAGCGCGGAACTCCTGGGTATCGCCCATAAAAGTCACGGTATCACCGAGGGCAACGTTTAAGCGTTTCGCCAGCCCCTCTTCCATCGACACTTCATCGGCTTTTGGCGGCCAGTTACCGGCGACAATCGGATTATGATCGGGCCGCGTATTTTGCCAGGTAAGATTGAGTTCGCGGTTAAGCGCCTCATCTTCATTACCTTCTGTCGGCTTATCGTTAATCGCCGTCAGCCGCGCCCGCACCACCGGATAAAACGATTCCGGGACTATCTGATGTTCCGCGAGGAACGCTTTTAGCGGTGCTACCTGTTCTGTGGCGATGTTAATTAAAAAGTAGTTCGGGCTTTCTGGAGGTAGCTGCTGCTGCCAGCGGTCGAGCAGATCGCCACGCAACACCAGCAGCAGTGCCAGCAGCATAAAGGAGAGCGAAAATGCCGAAAGCTGACTTAACGTTGACCACGGCTGACGTAACAGGCGGCTAACCGCCAGGCGCAGAGGCAGCGATTTCAGCGTCATGCGGCGAAGTACATTCAGCAGCATCCAGCCCAGCACACCGCACAGCAAAGCCAGTACTACCGCGCCCGCCAGCACCGCCCAAAGCAGCATGCTGCCACCCATTAATCCGGCGAGCAGCAGCACAACCACCACACTGACAATCGGCAGATAAAACTTCAGCGGCCAGACGTTCGCTACCACATCATTACGTAATACGCGTAAAGGCTGCGTTGCCAGCAACAAGCGATATGGTCGTAGCCCCACCAGCAGCGAGATGACCGTCATGGTGCCAAGCGCCCACAGCCACGGCCAGAGGCTGGCTGGCGGTAGTGCAGCAGGCAGAACGGGCTTGAGCAGCACCATCAACACGTTTTCGAACAACAGGCCTATGGCCCCACCGGTAACGGCTGAAAGCGTCAGCACCATCAACCACTGACCGACGATTAGCTTACGCAGTTGCGCTCGCCCTGCCCCCAGCGTTTTGAGGATCGCCACCAGATCGTAGCGACTGCGACAGTAATGATTCATCGCTACCGCCACCGCTGCCACTGCCAGCAGCAAGGTCAGAAGCGCCGAAAGCAGCAGGAACTGTTGCGAGCGTTCCATCGATCGCCCCAGCGCGCCTTCGTCCTGTTCCAGACCGTACCAGCGTTGTTCGGGTTTAAGCTGAGGTAACAACCATTTCTCATAGCCGTCGAGCTGGTTCTCGTTGCCGCCGAATTTATAACGCCAGGTGACCCGACTCCCCGGCTGCACGGCTCCGGTTTTATCGACATCCGCCAGATTCATCATCAGACGCGGAGCCATCTGGAAGGGGTTAAAACCGGAATCCGGTTCCTGAATCACTTCTCCGGCAATCCGCAAGGTGGCATCGCCCACGTCAATGGTGTCGCCCGTTTTCAGGTTAAGCAGTGCCATCAGGCGTGGGGCCAGCAATACGCTGCCCGCCTGCGGTTTCAGGCCAGGGGGATTAGTTTGCAGATCGCCATACATCGGGTAGATATCATCCACCGCTTTGACGTTCGCCAGCTGCGGTGTGTCGCCTGCAAAGGTCATTGTGGCGAAAGTCAGCTGCTTGCCGACTTTCAGGCCGCGCTTTTGCGCTTCCTCCAGCCACGCTTGCGGCACTTCGCGTGAACTGCGCAACGCCCGGTCGCCCGCCATAAACTCACGGCTTTGCTGGCTTAAGCCCTTCTCCATGCGATCGCTGATATTGCCCAGCGCCAGCACGCAGGCCACCGCCAGGCTTAGCGCCAGCCAGACAATTAATAGCGACGGCGAACGCCATTCGCGCCAGAAACAACGTGCAATCATGCTTCCTCCTGCAACTGCCCGTTCACCAGCCGTAAGCAGCGGTCGCAGCGTGCCGCCAGTTGCAGGTCGTGGGTCACCATAATCAACGTGGTGCCATGTTCACGGTTGAGGGAAAACAGCAGGTCGGCAATTTTATCGCCCGTCTGGCGGTCAAGGTTGCCGGTGGGTTCGTCGGCAAACAGCACATCAGGTCGACCATTAAAGGCTCGTGCCAGCGCCACTCGTTGCTGTTCACCGCCGGAAAGCTGTGCCGGAAGATGATCCAGACGTTTACCCAGCCCTAACTGTTCGAACAACGCTTTCGCCCCGTTACGACTTTCCGCGCTACTCTCACCGCGCAGCAGAGCCGGAAGCTCGACGTTTTCCAGCGCGTTAAGGGTAGGAATTAACATAAATGACTGAAAAACAAAGCCGACGTGCTTCGCGCGCAACTTTGCCCGCGCTTCTTCGTCCATATTATGTAGCGGTTGTCCCACCAGACTCACTTCGCCACTGCTGCCGTCATCAAGCCCGGCGAGGATCGCCAGCAAGGTTGACTTACCCGATCCCGACTCGCCCACCAGTGCGATGGTCTCGCCACGTTTGACAACCAGCTCAACTCCGGTGAGGATGGAGAGTTCATGCTCCCCCTGACCGACGGACTTCTTAAGATGATGAACTTCAACAATGTTTTCCGCTGGCATTTGCCCTTCCTGTTCCTGGTCCTGTTAACCTTCCGTGCCGCCGCAGCGGACACGTTATTGATTCTGGGTGATAGCCTGAGCGCCGGGTATCGAATGTCTGCCAGCGCGGCCTGGCCTGCCTTGTTGAATGATAAGTGGCAGAGTAAAACGTCGGTAGTTAATGCCAGCATCAGCGGCGACACCTCGCAACAAGGACTGGCGCGCCTTCCGGCTCTGCTGAAACAGCATCAGCCGCGTTGGGTGCTGGTTGAACTGGGCGGCAATGACGGTTTGCGTGGTTTTCAGCCACAGCAAACCGAGCAAACGCTGCGCCAGATTTTGCAGGATGTCAAAGCCGCCAACGCTGAACCATTGTTAATGCAAATACGTCTGCCTGCAAACTATGGTCGCCGTTATAATGAAGCCTTTAGCGCCATTTACCCCAAACTCGCCAAAGAGTTTGATGTTCCGCTGCTGCCCTTTTTTATGGAAGAGGTCTACCTCAAGCCACAATGGATGCAGGATGACGGTATTCATCCCAACCGCGACGCCCAGCCGTTTATTGCCGACTGGATGGCGAAGCAGTTGCAGCCTTTAGTAAATCATGACTCATAAAGCAACGGAGATCCTGACAGGTAAAGTTATGCAAAAATCGGTCTTAATTACCGGATGTTCCAGTGGAATTGGCCTGGAAAGCGCGCTCGAATTAAAACGCCAGGGTTTTCATGTGCTGGCAGGTTGCCGGAAACCGGATGATGTTGAGCGCATGAACAGCATGGGATTTACCGGCGTGTTGATCGATCTGGATTCACCAGAAAGTGTTGATCGCGCAGCCGACGAGGTGATCGCCCTGACCGATAATTGTCTGTATGGGATCTTTAACAATGCCGGATTCGGCATGTATGGCCCCCTTTCCACCATCAGCCGTGCGCAGATGGAACAGCAGTTTTCCGCCAACTTTTTCGGCGCACACCAGCTCACCATGCGCCTGTTACCCGCGATGTTACCGCACGGTGAAGGGCGTATTGTGATGACATCATCGGTGATGGGATTAATCTCCACGCCGGGTCGTGGCGCTTACGCGGCCAGTAAATATGCGCTGGAGGCGTGGTCAGACGCACTGCGCATGGAGCTGCGCCACAGCGGAATTAAAGTCAGCCTGATCGAACCCGGTCCCATTCGTACTCGCTTCACCGACAACGTCAACCAGACGCAAAGTGATAAACCAGTCGAAAATCCCGGCATCGCCGCCCGCTTTACGTTGGGACCGGAAGCGGTGGTGGACAAAGTACGCCATGCTTTTATTAGCGAGAAGCCGAAGATGCGCTATCCGGTGACGCTGGTGACCTGGGCGGTAATGGTGCTTAAGCGCCTGCTGCCGGGGCGCGTGATGGACAAAATATTGCAGGGGTGAGTTGAAGCGCGCGCTTAAGCCCCCATGTCAAAGAAAATATCGACAACAGAGAGCGACTCCATGTCCGTAGAAAATATTGTCAACATTAACGAATCTAACCTGCAACAGGTTCTTGAACAGTCGATGACCACTCCGGTGCTGTTCTATTTTTGGTCTGAACGTAGCCAGCACTGTTTGCAGTTAACCCCAATTCTGGAAAGCCTCGCGGCGCAGTACAACGGGCAATTTATTCTGGCGAAGCTGGACTGCGACGCGGAGCAGATGATTGCCGCGCAGTTTGGTCTGCGTGCGATTCCGACCGTGTATCTGTTCCAGAACGGGCAACCGGTAGATGGCTTCCAGGGGCCGCAACCGGAAGAGGCGATCCGCGCCCTGCTGGATAAAGTGCTGCCGCGCGAAGAAGAGCTGAAAGCGCAGCAGGCGATGCAACTGATGCAGGAAAGCAATTACACCGATGCCCTGCCATTGCTGAAAGACGCCTGGCAGTTGTCGAATCAGAACGGGGAGATCGGCCTGCTGCTGGCAGAAACGCTGATTGCGCTGAACCGTTCTGAAGATGCGGAAGCGGTGCTGAAAACCATTCCGTTGCAGGATCAGGACACCCGCTACCAGGGGCTGGTGGCGCAAATCGAACTGCTGAAGCAGGCGGCTGATACGCCGGAAATTCAACAGTTGCAACAGCAGGTGGCGGAGAATCCAGAAGATGCCGCACTGGCGACGCAACTGGCGCTGCAACTGCATCAGGTTGGGCGCAATGAAGAGGCGCTGGAGTTGCTGTTCGGGCATCTGCGTAAAGATCTCACCGCCGCAGACGGTCAGACGCGTAAAACGTTCCAGGAGATCCTCGCTGCGCTGGGTACGGGTGATGCACTGGCGTCGAAGTATCGCCGCCAGCTGTATGCATTGTTGTATTGATATTCCGTTGATCGGCACATGAACCACAACGCCGGATGCGATGCTGCGCATCCGGCATCGCATCATTTCTTCTTCAATTGCGTCACCACCAACTGGTGGCGCGAATTATAAAACTTACGATAGGTTAAATAGCAGGCAATAATGGTCGACAAGCTGGCGGTTGAGAGCAGCATAAAGGTCACCATAATCTGATATTTAATCGCCTTCACCGGATCAATCCCGGCAAATATCAGCCCGGACATCATTCCTGGTAAACTCACTAAGCCAACCGTTTTTGCTGAATCGACCGTCGGAATTAAAGCCGCGCGAATACTGTCGCGAATCAATATCGCTGAAGCCTGCTTCGGCGTCGCACCAAGACTCAGTTTCTCCTGAATCTGTTGCTGTTCGCTAATGACCCGTTGCCCTAAATTGTTGTAACACAACCCCACCGCTACCATGGCGTTACCGGCAATCATCCCGGCGATAGGGATCACCTGCATCGGGATAAATTCAATCGACCCTGAGAGAATCAGCACCGCCAGGGTAATTCCCGCCCCGACCGTAATGGCAATAAACGATGAGATAAAAGCTTTAGCAATATATTTACTGCGTTTTTGCGCGTTCCACGCCGCATTAAAGCAGATAAATAACACCATCAATAATGTCAGGCTGGCATCATCCACGCTGAAAATATACTTCAGCACATAGCCGACAATAATCAGCTGAATTATCGCTCGCCCGACGCTCCAGAGAATATCTTTCTCCAGCGCCAGTTTTTCTTTATGGCTAATTAAGATTGCCACCACCACCAGCATTAATGCCAGTGCTAATGATTCGTTAGTAATATTATGCGAGTTCATAGCGTGCTTCCTGCATTTCTCCGGCATGCGGTTGCAGTGTAATCACTTTATCCGCATGATTAATTTCGTCTTTATCGTGTGTCACCCACAGCACGGCAATATTTTGCTCGCGCACATAACGATGGATCATCTCATTGACGTTATGTTTATTACTTTCATCCAGCGCACTGGTTATTTCATCCAGCAATAAAACCTTCGGCATAAATTGCAGGTTACGAATCAATGAGATGCGTTGTTTTTCACCACCAGATAGCTCGGCGATATTCTTCGTCAAAATGCTGTCCGGCAAGGCGAAGCGTTCGAGAAAATCGAGAAAAATGGCTGGGTCAGGCTGCCGGTTACGGATCTGCCAGGGAAAGATCAGATTATCGTATACCGTATCGCCAAACAGCGTCGGTGTCTGGGCGCAGTAAGAGACTTGTTGGCGGTAGATTTCTGGCTTTAGTGTGCTGACATCCTCACCTTCAAACAGTAACGTTCCGCTGGTTGGGCTGATCAATGAAGCAACTATTTTTAGCAGCGTACTTTTGCCACAACCAGAAGGACCGGTAATTAACTTAAATTCGCCAGCACGCAGCGAAAAATTGATGTTATTAAGAATCTTCGCATCACCCGCCAGATATCCTACGTTTTGTAGCTGAAGCAAAGGACTATTTTCCTGCATCGCTGTTCCCTTTTTCTGATTTTTACTAAAAACAGTTTATCCTTCGCAGGAATAAGGGGGAACTCTCTTTCAGTAATCAGGTATAATTTGTTTAATCAAGCAGCAATTTTGCTGATTATGGACGATACAACAGGAGGTTTTTCCGATGCTTATCTTTATCCCGATTCTCATTTTTGTCGCGCTGGTCATTGTCGGCGCGGGTGTCAAAATCGTACCGCAGGGCTATCAGTGGACAGTAGAACGCTTTGGTCGCTATACCAAAACGTTACAGCCGGGGCTCAGTCTGGTGGTGCCGTTTATGGATCGCATTGGTCGCAAGATCAATATGATGGAGCAAGTGCTCGATATCCCTTCCCAGGAAGTTATCTCGAAAGATAACGCCAACGTTACCATCGACGCCGTGTGCTTTATTCAGGTGATTGACGCGCCGCGCGCGGCTTATGAAGTCAGCAATCTGGAGCTGGCGATCATCAACCTGACCATGACTAACATCCGTACCGTGCTGGGTTCAATGGAACTTGACGAAATGCTCTCTCAGCGCGACAGCATCAACTCACGCCTGCTGCGTATTGTCGATGAAGCCACCAACCCGTGGGGGATTAAAGTCACCCGTATTGAAATTCGCGACGTGCGCCCACCGGCAGAGCTTATCTCTTCAATGAACGCGCAGATGAAAGCGGAACGTACCAAACGCGCTTACATTCTTGAAGCGGAAGGGATCCGTCAGGCGGAAATCCTCAAAGCCGAAGGTGAAAAACAGTCGCAAATCCTGAAAGCGGAAGGCGAACGTCAGTCGGCGTTTTTACAGGCTGAAGCGCGTGAACGTTCCGCCGAAGCAGAAGCCCGCGCCACCAAAATGGTGTCTGAAGCTATCGCCTCCGGTGATATTCAGGCGGTGAACTACTTCGTAGCGCAGAAATACACCGAAGCGTTACAGCAGATCGGTTCCTCCAGTAACAGCAAAGTAGTGATGATGCCATTAGAGGCCAGCAGCCTGATGGGGTCGATTGCCGGGATTGCCGAGCTGGTGAAAGACAGCGCCAACAAACGGACTCAGCCATGATGGAGTTAATGGTCGTTCATCCACATATTTTCTGGCTCAGTCTCGGCGGTTTGCTGCTGGCAGCCGAGATGCTGGGCGGAAATGGTTATTTGTTGTGGAGCGGCGTGGCAGCGGTGATTACCGGCCTGGTGGTCTGGCTGGTGCCGCTGGGTTGGGAGTGGCAAGGGGTAATGTTTGCCATCCTGACGCTGCTCGCCGCCTGGCTGTGGTGGAAATGGTTGTCGCGGCGGGTGCGCGAACAAAAGCACAGCGATAGTCATTTAAACCAGCGCGGGCAGCAGCTGATTGGCCGACGTTTTGTGCTGGAATCTCCGCTGGTCAACGGGCGCGGTCATATGCGCGTCGGTGACAGTTCATGGCCTGTCAGCGCCAGCGAGGATCTCGGTGCAGGTACGCATGTTGAAGTCATTGCGATAGAAGGGATAACCCTACATATCCGAGCCGTCTCGTCTTAATCACCCTGCCCGATGATGACAGCAGCCGGAGAGATTTTCGATAATCGGGCAGTCGGCGCTGTCATCGCCAGGGCAGGCATTCGCCAGTGCCAGCAGCTGGTCGCGCATGGATTGCAGCTCCTCAATGTGTCGTTCGATCTCCGCCACCTTCTCCAGCGTGCGCCGTTTGACGTCGGCGCTGTGCCGCTGCGGGTCGTTAAACAGATTCACCAGCTCGCCGCTCTCTTCCAGGTTAAAACCCACCTGCCGTGCCTGGCGCAGTAAGGTCAGTTCGTTGAGATGCTGCTGCGTGTAGGTGCGATAACCGTTTTCGCTGCGCATCGGCGGCGTCACCAGCCCCTTCTCTTCATAGAAGCGAATGGCTTTGCTGGTCAGGCCGGTAATTTTTGCTACATCGCTGATGTTCATCGTTCGCGCAACGCCTCCTGTGCTTTGTTAAAGGGTTTCAACAGATATTCAAGCACGTTTTTTTGCCAGTGCGAATATCGACCGCCACCACAATAATACAGGAAGTACTGCGCACAGAGAGATGTTATACGGTTTTATTGCGCTTCATGACCATTGCCACAATAAGGCTGAGTAAGAGTGAGCCAATAATCCATATCAACGCACGGCTACCCTGGGACCACAGACTGTAGATAAAGCCAACGATCACCAACAACATCACCAACGTACCAACGATAAGAATCGGCAACGAGGCGTGAATATCATGACGCAGGCGGATCGCCACCACAAACACCGCCAGGTAGCAAATCAAAAAGGTGGCGCTGGCAACGCTGGCGAGTGAGCCTAAATTCAGTGCCGCCGTCATCAGCATAATCAACACCACGACAATAATGTTGCCCCAGGTACTCTGCCGCCACAGGGATTTATTCATTAGCTTCGGCAGTTCGCGTTCGCTGCCCATGTTGTCCATGATGTTAAACACGGCGAACAGGTTCGCGTTAATGGCTGAAGCCGTCGCCAGTAAAGCGCCGATGACGACGATCACATAACCCACATGCCCGAGCAGCGGAGAAGCAGCCTGCGCTACGGCGGTATCGGCATATTTTTCTAACTCTAATGCCGATACATCGCTAAGCAAAACCAGTGCCAGCGAGATATAAAGCAACGTGGTAACGCCAATCGCCACCAGAAACGCCCGTGGCATAATGACCTGCGGATCTTTCACTTTATCCGCCGCGTTCGCCATCATGCCAAAGCCCGCATAGGCAAGGAAAGTTATCCCAATACAGGAGAAGAACGCACCGGAGCTGGGGGGCGCAGAGACGGAAATATGCGCCGGTTGCAGCGACCAGACACCGGCAATAATCAGCAATAACAGGATCATCATTTTAATGCCGACGAGGATCACTTCCAGCCGCCCTACCGCATGGTTGCTTAAGGAGTTGAAAAGCGTCATCACCGCAATGATCCCCAACGCGTAGAGCAAAATAAGGTGCTCCTCCTGGCTGCCTTCATGCAAAAACTGCACGGCATAAGCGCCAAAAGCACGGGCGACCATGGCGATGCTCACCGCCAGCGTCAACAGGTACAGTAACGAGAGCGCCAGCGAAAAGACGCCGTTGCCTAATCCGCGACGAAAGAAGTCGATAATGCCGCCATTGCTGGGATAGCTCGCCCCCAGACGCGCATAGGCATAACCGGAAAACATCGCCACAATACCGCCAAAAGCAAAGGCGACCCAGGTCGAGGCTTCCATTAGCAATGCAGCCTGCCCCAGCAGCGCGAAGATCCCCGCCCCCACCATTGCCCCAATGCCGATGGAAACGACGTTCCATAGACCGAGAGGTTTGTTACCGTTATTACCTTCCGTGTTCATCATGATCAGCCCTTAAACACGTTATAGCCGAGTTGCTTAGCGACCGATGCCACCATTTTTTGACCGCGAACACTGTTGCCATCTTCGTCCAGCGGTGGTGAGAACGCGGCAATTCCCATCACTCCAGGGACGACCGCCAGAATACCGCCACCTACACCGCTTTTGCCCGGTAAACCAACACGATACGCCCAGTCACCGGAGCGACCATACAGCCCTTCCATCATCATTTCGGCCAGAATGTACGGCACGTTGTCGGCCTGAAGAACGCGTTTATGCGTCAACGGATTCACACCACCTGCCGCCAGCGTCGCGCCAAGCGTTGCCAGTTCAATAGTATTGAGGAGCGTGGAGCACTGACGGGTATACACGTCACAGGCTTCCATTGCATCACAATAGAGATATCCGGCGGAGTACAGCAGCCAGGCTATGGCCCGGTTATGGAAGTTGGTTGTTTGTTCCGACTGGTTGACTTCGTCAGAGAGCGCTACCTGCTCGCCAGCCAGTTGCTGTTGGATATGTAAAATTCGCTGCCAGCGTTGTTCAACATTTTCAGCGTTAATCAGGCTGGTGGTGGCAATAGCGCCAGCATTTACCAGTGGCGAAAGCGGTTTGCCGCCATGCAACTCTAAGGCGATAACTGAGTTAAAGGGCAATCCGGTCGGGTCAGCGCCAATTTTGTCCTGTACCGCCTGCGGGCCGACATCTTCTAACGCAAGGGCTAACGTACAGACTTTCGAGATGGATTCCAGTGCAAAGCGGTAATCACTGTCACCCGCACTATAGACGTTGCCATCGCAGGTCACGATAGCCACTGCCGCCAGTTGACCTGGTACATTCGCCAGAAAGGGAATGTAATCGGCATTTTGTCCGCCGTTAAGTGAGTGAAATTGGGTGTAAGCCTGATCCACTGCCTGCTGTAATTTGTTTGCATCTAACATCTTTTGTTAACTCCTTTTTATAGATGCGGGAGGTAATTCCTCACCCCGGTGCCGATTTTCAGGCATCCTGATTTAACTTAGCACCCGCAACTTAACTACAGGAAAACAAAGAGATAAATGTCTAATCCTGATGCAAATCGAGCCGATTTTTTAATCTTTACGGACTTTTACCCGCCTGGTTTATTAATTTCTTGACCTTCCCCTTGCTGGAAGGTTTAACCTTTATCACAGCCAGTCAAAACTGTCTTAAAGGAGTGTTTTATGTCACAAACTATCGACCTGACCCTGGACGGCCTGTCCTGCGGTCACTGCGTTAAACGCGTGAAAGAAAGTCTTGAACAGCGTCCGGATGTTGAGCAGGCGGATGTGTCTATCACTGAAGCGCACGTTACCGGGACTGCCAGTGCAGAACAGCTGATCGAAACCATCAAACAAGCGGGTTATGACGCATCTGTAAGCCACCCAAAGGCTAAACCGCTGGCGGAGTCATCAATCCCGTCGGAAGCACTGACAGCGGTTTCTGAGGCGCTTCCGGCAGCGACCGCCGATGACAATGACAGCCAGCAGTTGCTGCTGAGCGGCATGAGCTGCGCCAGCTGTGTCACCCGCGTACAAAATGCGCTGCAAAGCGTACCGGGCGTCACTCAGGCACGGGTAAACCTGGCGGAGCGTACTGCGCTGGTGATGGGCAGTGCCTCCCCACAAGATTTAGTGCAGGCGGTGGAAAAAGCGGGCTACGGCGCGGAAGCGATTGAAGATGACGCTAAACGCCGCGAGCGCCAGCAAGAAACCGCCGTCGCTACGATGAAGCGCTTCCGCTGGCAGGCAATTGTCGCACTGGCGGTGGGTATCCCGGTGATGGTCTGGGGGATGATCGGCGATAACATGATGGTCACCGCTGACAACCGCAGCCTGTGGTTGGTTATCGGCCTGATAACCCTGGCAGTGATGGTTTTCGCCGGCGGCCATTTTTACCGCAGTGCATGGAAAAGCCTGCTGAACGGTGCGGCGACGATGGATACGCTGGTGGCGCTGGGTACTGGCGTGGCGTGGCTCTATTCGATGAGCGTCAACCTGTGGCCGCAGTGGTTCCCGATGGAAGCGCGACATCTTTATTACGAAGCCAGCGCGATGATTATCGGTCTGATCAATCTCGGCCATATGCTGGAAGCGCGCGCACGCCAGCGTTCTTCTAAGGCGCTGGAAAAGTTACTCGATTTAACCCCGCCGACGGCACGCCTGGTTACTGACGAAGGTGAAAAAAGCGTGCCTCTGGCAGAAGTGCAGCCAGGTATGTTGCTGCGCCTGACGACCGGCGATCGCGTGCCGGTAGATGGCGAGATTACCCAGGGCGAAGCATGGCTGGATGAAGCGATGCTGACGGGCGAACCAATCCCGCAGCAAAAAGGCGAAGGCGATAGCGTCCATGCCGGGACAGTGGTACAGGACGGCAGTGTGCTGTTTCGTGCCAGTGCGGTTGGCAGCCATACTACGCTGTCACGAATCATTCGCATGGTGCGCCAGGCCCAGAGCAGCAAGCCAGAAATCGGTCAGCTGGCGGATAAAATCTCAGCCGTATTTGTGCCGGTAGTGGTGGTTATTGCGCTTGTCAGTGCGGCAATCTGGTATTTCTTTGGTCCGGCACCGCAGATTGTCTATACCCTGGTGATTGCCACCACGGTACTGATTATTGCCTGTCCGTGTGCGCTGGGGCTGGCGACGCCGATGTCGATTATTTCCGGCGTCGGGCGGGCGGCTGAGTTTGGCGTGCTGGTGCGGGACGCTGACGCGCTGCAACGCGCCAGTACACTCGACACTGTAGTGTTCGATAAAACCGGGACGCTGACTGAAGGGAAGCCGCAGGTTGTCGCAGTGAAAACATTTGCTGATGTTGATGAAGCGCAGGCATTGCGTCTGGCGGCGGCACTGGAGCAAGGTTCCAGCCATCCGCTGGCACGAGCGATCCTCGATAAAGCAGGTGATATGCAGCTACCGCAGGTCAACGGTTTCCGCACATTGCGCGGGCTGGGCGTGAGCGGTGAAGCTGAAGGTCATGCGTTATTGCTGGGCAATCAGGCGCTGTTAAATGAGCAACAGGTTGGTACCAAAGCTATCGAAGCGGAGATTACTGCTCAGGCATCGCAAGGGGCAACGCCTGTGCTGCTGGCGGTTGACGGGAAAGCGGTAGCCCTGCTGGCAGTACGCGATCCGTTGCGTAGTGATAGCGTGGCGGCGCTGCAACGCCTGCATAAAGCGGGATATCGTCTGGTGATGTTGACCGGGGATAACCCAACCACCGCCAATGCGATCGCCAAAGAAGCAGGGATTGATGAGGTGATCGCCGGGGTGCTGCCGGACGGTAAAGCCGAAGCGATCAAACATCTGCAAAGTGAAGGACGTCAGGTGGCAATGGTGGGCGACGGCATTAACGACGCGCCAGCGCTGGCTCAGGCGGATGTCGGCATTGCGATGGGTGGCGGCAGTGATGTTGCCATTGAAACCGCGGCGATTACCCTGATGCGCCATAGCCTGATGGGCGTTGCGGATGCGCTCGCTATTTCCCGCGCAACGCTGCACAACATGAAGCAGAACCTGCTCGGTGCGTTTATCTACAACAGTATCGGTATTCCGGTCGCCGCCGGTATTTTGTGGCCGTTCACTGGAACACTGCTTAACCCGGTAGTTGCCGGAGCGGCAATGGCGCTCTCGTCGATTACCGTAGTGAGTAACGCCAACCGGTTGCTGCGGTTTAAACCGAAGGAATAAGTACATCATTGCGGATGCGCTGCTTTAGGGTGGCGCATTTGGCATCGACGCATGACTGCCGGATGCGGCGTAAACGCCTTATCCGGCCTACGGTTCAGGCACAGGTTTGTAGGCCTGATAAGACGCGTAAGCGTCGCATCAGGCAATGGTGCTCGGATGCCGGATGCGGCGTAAACGCCTTATCCGGCCTACGGTTCAGGCACAAGTTTGTAGGCCTGATAAGACGGGTAAGCGTCGCATCAGGCAATGGTGCTCGGATGCCGGATGCGGCGTGAACGCCTTATCCGGCCTACGAGATGAAGCGATGTTTTGGCCTTACGCGACCTTTTTTGCACGCTCTTCACGGCGTGCCAAATATTCAGCCACTGTTTCAATCCGTCCCAATTCTTCCTGGGTGCGCATGTTGTTTTCAACTTCCCAAAGATCAACCGCCGCCTGGAGGTTTAGCCAAAAATCGACTGTGGTATCAAAAACTTTCGCCAGACGAAATGCCATCTCAGTAGTGAGTTTACGATTGTTATTGATCAGTGCACTGACGCTATTACGATGAACATGCAGCAACTCTGCTAACTCATTGATTTTCAAATCGAGCGGTTCCAGATATTCATAGAGAAGAATATCTCCGGGTGTCGTCGGTTTTCTTGTTGCCTGTTTCATGGTTTTTAACTGTTGCTTCCTTGTGAATAGCGATGCAAGAACATACTGAATCATACAAACACATTAAACAAGTCTCCAACTCCATTTGCGCCATCCCTCACCGCGCGCTAGCATGATATTTCACAAAGGGAGGTCGTATGGATCTGTTGTACCGGGTAAAAACGCTTTGGGCCGCGCTGCGCGGTAATCATTACACCTGGCCTGCCATCGATATCACCCTCCCCGGCAATCGCCATTTTCATCTGATTGGCAGTATTCATATGGGTAGCCACGATATGGCTCCCCTGCCCACCCGTTTGCTCAAAAAGCTCAAAAACGCCGATGCGCTGATCGTCGAGGCGGATGTTTCCACCAGCGATACGCCTTTTGCTAATTTGCCTGCCTGCGAGGCGCTGGAAGAGCGCATTAGCGAGGAGCAACTCCAAAACCTGCAGCACATTAGCCAGGAGATGGGCATTTCTCCCTCACTCTTTTCTACCCAACCGCTGTGGCAAATCGCGATGGTTCTTCAGGCGACGCAGGCACAAAAACTGGGGCTGCGGGCAGAATACGGTATCGATTACCAGCTATTGCAGGCGGCGAAGCAACAACATAAACCCGTGATTGAACTGGAAGGGGCTGAAAACCAGATTGCCATGTTGCTCCAGCTCCCTGACAAAGGACTGGCGCTGCTGGACGATACGCTGACCCACTGGCATACCAACGCACGGTTGCTGCAACAAATGATGAGCTGGTGGCTGAATGCACCGCCGCAAAATAATGATATAACGCTGCCCAATACGTTCAGTCAGTCGCTGTACGATGTGCTGATGCATCAGCGAAATCTCGCCTGGCGGGATAAATTACGCGCCATGCCGCCGGGGCGATATGTGGTCGCGGTCGGTGCACTACACCTGTATGGAGAAGGGAATTTGCCGCAAATGTTGCGCTAAAAAAATGGCCAATATCGCTATTGGCCCGTCAAAGAGGAATTTCATTTTTTTATTATTATGCCGTCACTTTAAGCGACGGTGTAACTCGATTGTCGCTCAATCTCACCATCCTGCCAATACTCTTAGGCAAGATGACTCTTTTTTTTGGACCGCCATCAGGCGTATGCTTGCTTCGTTTTTTTGTTTAAGGCAGGAAAATTACCATGACACCCGCAGTTAAATTACTCGAAAAAAACAAGATTTCGTTTCAAATCCATACCTACGAGCACGATCCGGCTGAAACCAATTTTGGCGATGAAGTCGTCAAAAAATTAGGTTTGAATCCGGATCAGGTCTACAAAACGCTGCTGGTGGCAGTGAACGGTGATATGAAACACCTTGCCGTGGCCGTTACGCCGGTCGCAGGTCAACTGGATCTTAAAAAAGTAGCAAAAGCGCTGGGTGCCAAGAAAGTTGAGATGGCCGATCCGATGGTCGCGCAGCGTTCGACGGGATACCTGGTTGGGGGGATTAGCCCACTGGGGCAGAAAAAACGTCTGCCAACGATTATCGACGCCCCCGCACAAGAATTTGCCACTATTTATGTTTCCGGCGGCAAGCGCGGACTGGATATCGAACTGGCGGCAGGCGATCTGGCAAAGATCCTCGATGCCAAATTTGCTGATATCGCCCGCCGCGATTAAGCATTGTGCCGGATGCAAACATCCGGCACTTTCGGATTACTGCCAGCTCACCTCACCTTTCGGTTCATAAACACTCACATCCAGCGGCGAGCTTTTCTGGATATACGCTTTCAGCACTTCGGCATCAATAAAGCCGGTATTCACATAGCCCGGTTTGTTATCAAGGCGCGGATATCCATCACCGCCGGTGGCATTGAAGTTTAATGTCGCCATACGGTAAGTTTTCGCCGGATCGACCGGTTCGCCTTTGATTTTAAGGTCGTTCAGTTTGCCGTCTTTCGCCACAAAGCTAACGTTGGCAAATTGCGGGTAGGCACCTGAATCTGGCTTCATCTGCGCGACGGCGGTCAGGTAATCAATCACCTCTTTACCGGTCATGTCGGCATACACCACCACATTGCCGAATGGCTGCACTTTCAGCACGTTTTTATAGCTGATATCGCCTGCTTCGATAGAATCACGAATTCCGCCTCCGCTCATCACCGCAAAGTCGGCACCAGTGCGATCCATTTGGGCTGCCAGAATCAACCGCCCCATATTGGTCTGTACAAAACGCACTTTGTCACGATCGCCTTCCAGACGACCATTGGTTTCGCCTATTTTCACTTCCAGCTGCGCTTTGCCTTTGTTCTGGAACGGTGATAACAGCGAGATCATTTGCTGGTTTTCAGCGATTTCAGGAGTGTAAAGCACGCGCTCGCTTTTCCCGTCTTCCCAGGTCACTTTCTTCTTCAGGTTCACCGGAATCAGCTGGTAGTTAACCATTTTCATTTCGCCATTACGAAACTCAAAATCAGCCCGTCCCACGTATTTGCCCCACTCATGCGCCTGCACAATCCAGATGCCGTTTTGTTGATCTGGTTTGCATGGCGTACCCGGCACGTAATCGACCTGTTTTTTGTTTTCTGCCGCCATGCAGACCGGATCTTGCGAGTGACCACCGACGATCATCGCCAGCGATCCGGCAGGCAGCGCGCGTGCCATCTCCACATCGCCCGGTGCGTTAGAGCCGTGCTCACCATTATCGTAATGCCCCATATGGGTCGCCGCGATAATAATGTCTGGCTTTTCTGTCTGTTGCAGCTCCTGAATCACCAGCTTCGCTTCATCGGCGGGCTTACGAAATTCGATATCAGTGAAGTATTCCGGGTTACCAATTTTTGCTGTGTCATCGGTTGTCAGCCCAATAACGGCAATTTTCAGATCCTGACGCTTAAACAGCGCCCACGGTTTAAACAGGCGCTCGCCAGTACTTTTCTGGTAGATATTCGCGGAAAGCAACGGGAACTTGGCCCACTTTTCCTGCTGGCGTAATACGGTGAGCGGATTATCAAATTCATGATTACCGATCGCCATCGCGTCATAGCCCACCAGATTCATACCGCGAAAATCAGGTTCGGCATCCTGTAAGTCAGACTCGGGCACGCCAGTGTTAATGTCGCCACCGGAAAGTAGCAGCACGCTACCGCCTTCAGCCGCAACCTCTTTGCGGATACCATCCACCAGCGTTTTTTGCGCCGCCAGACCATATTCGCCATATTCATTGCGCCAAAAATGCCCATGATGATCATTGGTATGCAGAACTGTAATTTTGTAGGTTTTATCCTGCTCATACGCCAGAGCAGTTTCACTCGCCAGTGTAAATGTGGTTAACAGCGCTAACGCCACGCCCCGCTGCAATAATTTCATACTTCTCTCCCTGACCTGATTTCAACGTGTTGAAAAATAGTATGACGCGACATCATAGACAAGTCTGCGTCCGGTGAAGATAAATCTGCATCCAGATTAGAAATTCTGTATTCGGCGTTGAGACTTCCTTCAGACGACGCATACAGATATGTTAGTCTGGTAATAATCACAAATAAGATCATTCTTTACATCGCAACCCTGAAAAAGTGACTTTCCTATGGCAATGAGTGAACAACCCCAGCCTGTGGCGGGCGCGGCTGCGTCAACGACCAAGGCCCGAACATCGTTTGGTATTTTAGGTGCTATCAGCCTCTCACATCTGCTGAACGACATGATCCAATCGCTGATTCTGGCGATTTATCCGCTGCTTCAGTCAGAATTTTCTCTGACATTTATGCAGATTGGCATGATAACCCTCACCTTCCAGCTCGCCTCTTCGCTACTGCAACCAGTGGTCGGCTACTGGACCGATAAATATCCGATGCCATGGTCGTTGCCAATTGGCATGTGCTTTACCTTAAGCGGTCTGGTGCTGCTTGCGCTGGCGGGCAGTTTTGGCGCAGTTCTGCTGGCGGCGGCGCTGGTCGGTACCGGTTCATCGGTCTTTCATCCGGAATCTTCTCGCGTGGCCCGTATGGCTTCCGGCGGGCGGCATGGCCTGGCGCAATCTATCTTTCAGGTCGGCGGCAACTTTGGCAGTTCCCTGGGACCCTTGCTGGCGGCGGTGATTATCGCGCCTTATGGCAAAGGCAACGTTGCCTGGTTTGTGCTTGCGGCACTGCTGGCGATCGTGGTGTTGGCGCAAATCAGCCGTTGGTACTCGGCACAGCACCGAATGAATAAAGGAAAACCCAAAGCGACGATTATCAATCCACTGCCGCGCAATAAAGTTGTACTGGCGGTCAGCATTCTGTTAATCCTCATTTTCTCGAAATATTTCTATATGGCGAGCATCAGCAGCTATTACACCTTTTATCTGATGCAAAAATTCGGATTATCTATCCAGAATGCTCAGCTTCATCTGTTTGCCTTCCTGTTTGCCGTTGCGGCAGGTACGGTGATCGGCGGGCCTGTAGGGGATAAAATTGGGCGGAAATATGTGATTTGGGGCTCTATCCTCGGCGTTGCGCCGTTTACGCTGATTTTACCCTACGCCAGCCTGCACTGGACGGGGGTTTTAACGGTGATTATTGGATTTATCCTCGCTTCGGCATTCTCTGCCATTCTGGTCTACGCTCAGGAACTGCTTCCAGGACGTATCGGTATGGTTTCTGGACTCTTTTTCGGTTTTGCTTTTGGCATGGGAGGTCTGGGAGCGGCAGTTCTGGGGCTTATCGCCGATCACACCAGCATCGAGTTAGTCTATAAAATCTGTGCTTTCCTGCCACTATTGGGGATGTTGACCATATTCCTGCCTGATAACCGGCATAAAGACTGATTTCATTGCAGCCAAAGGCAAACTTTGGCTGCATCGTTTTACAGTCGCCATAAGCCTTTCCTCTGTTAAACCGCCTTCTGTTTTCCGATCCGTGCTTTTTTTGCAGCTAATTCCATTTTTCTGCAAAATTCAATAATTATTCATGAACATCATCAATGAAATTGTCATAAACTATTACCTGTAATTTTGGTTTTCCCGGCCAAAAATGGACAATAACCACCAGGAAAAGGAGACGGAATGCATCACGCCACCCCGCTTATCACCACCATTGTTGGCGGCCTTGTGCTCGCCTTTATCCTCGGCATGCTGGCCAATAATCTACGTATTTCTCCTCTGGTGGGATATCTGTTAGCGGGTGTGCTGGCAGGACCATTCACTCCGGGCTTTGTTGCCGATACCAAGCTTGCCCCGGAACTGGCTGAACTGGGCGTCATTCTGTTGATGTTTGGCGTCGGTTTGCACTTTTCGCTGAAGGATTTGATGGCGGTAAAGGCCATCGCCATTCCCGGTGCGATCGCCCAGATAGCCGTGGCGACGCTGCTGGGTATGGCGCTCTCTGCCGTGCTGGGCTGGTCGTTAATGACCGGTATCGTGTTCGGTTTATGTCTTTCCACCGCCAGTACCGTGGTGTTACTGCGCGCACTTGAAGAACGGCAATTAATTGACAGTCAGCGTGGGCAAATCGCCATCGGTTGGTTGATTGTGGAAGACCTGGTAATGGTTCTGACGCTGGTGTTGCTGCCCGCAGTGGCAGGAATGATGGAACAGGGCGATGTGGGCTTTGCCACTCTTGCAGTCGATATGGGGATCACCATCGGCAAAGTGATCGCATTTATCGCCATTATGATGCTGGTAGGTCGCCGTCTGGTGCCGTGGATTATGGCACGCAGCGCGGCAACCGGTTCTCGCGAGCTGTTTACCCTGTCGGTGCTGGCGCTGGCGTTAGGGGTTGCCTTTGGTGCGGTAGAGCTGTTTGATGTCTCCTTTGCACTCGGTGCGTTCTTTGCCGGGATGGTACTGAACGAGTCTGAACTGAGTCACCGTGCCGCCCACGATACGCTGCCATTGCGCGACGCGTTTGCGGTGCTGTTTTTTGTCTCCGTCGGGATGTTGTTTGATCCGTTAATTCTGATTCAGCAACCGCTGGCAGTGCTGGCGACGCTGGCGATTATTCTGTTTGGTAAGTCGTTAGCCGCATTTTTCCTGGTGCGACTGTTTGGTCACTCCCAACGTACGGCATTAACCATCGCCGCCAGCCTGGCGCAGATTGGTGAGTTCGCGTTTATCCTGGCGGGACTGGGAATGGCATTGAATTTACTGCCGCAGGCCGGACAAAACCTGGTACTGGCAGGGGCGATCCTGTCGATTATGCTCAACCCGGTACTGTTCGCACTACTGGAGAAATATCTGGCGAAGACCGAAACGCTGGAAGAGCAGACGCTGGAAGAGGCAATCGAAGAGAAGCAGATCCCAGTGGATATTTGCAACCATGCGCTACTGGTGGGTTACGGTCGTGTAGGCAGCCTGCTGGGGGAGAAATTGCTCGCCTCTGATATTCCGCTGGTGGTGATTGAGACGTCACGAACCCGTGTTGATGAGCTGCGAGAGCGCGGGGTCCGCGCAGTATTGGGCAATGCGGCGAACGAAGAAATTATGCAACTGGCGCATCTGGAATGTGCAAAATGGCTGATCCTGACGATTCCCAACGGTTATGAAGCGGGTGAGATTGTGGCATCTGCCCGCGCGAAAAATCCGGATATTGAGATTATTGCCCGCGCCCATTATGACGATGAAGTGGCGTATATCACCGAACGTGGTGCGAATCAGGTAGTGATGGGCGAGCGTGAAATCGCCCGTACCATGCTGGAACTGCTGGAAACGCCACCGGCGGGTGAGGTGGTGACGGGGTAAACGGTGGTTGCCGGATGTAAAATATGAAAAATATGTAGGCATGATAAGACGCGCCAGCGTCGCATCAGGCATCGAGAGCCAAATGCCAGATGCGGCGTGAACGCCTTATCTGGCCTACGAACCGACGATAACTTAACGATCCCAGTAAGACTCTTCCAGGCTGTCTTCACGCTCCGGCAAGCCGCGCGTTAAACGAGGTGAATGCTGGTTCAGTACCTGATAGCTCACACGGTTAGCATATTTACACACCTGCGCTAACGATGAATAAGTTAACCAGGTGAATTTATGTTTGCTGGAGTTTGGTACGTTGCTACGATGGTAGCTGTTGGCGGTAATGTCATGCAGCAACGCTGCCAATGCGCCATCCCCCGCTCCATTAGTGTTCATGATTTTTTCCGGCCCGCCCATGTACGGCGCAATGTGCGAATATACACGCAGCGGATTCTGGCAATCCTTGTGGCGCATGGCGCGGCTAAACTCATACTGGTTGAATTCCGCTATAGCGCCCGGCAGCAGCGGATGCTGGGTTTTACGTTTCGCTTCGTCTTCGGTAAAGCCCGCCATATACAAGCCGATTGGCCCGGCGGTGCACAGCACCAGATCTACCCAGTCCAGCGCCTTGTCAGATGCCAACAACGGATCGCTTTCTCCGGTCAACGCTTCGGCTTCATCTTCGTTCATCGCAAGGATAGAGACGTGATCTTTGAGGAATTGCTGCCACCACTGCGGATTCTCGGCAATGACAAACTTGGTGCCCAGCGTCAGCACCACCGGTACGTTATATTTCTTCGCGTACTCAATGGCTTTCATGGTTGCTTCCGGCATGGGTTCACCCGGCTTGCAACGCACCAGATATGAGGTGAGAACCAGTGCCGAGGCTCCGGCAATCACATCTTCCGGAATGCTTTCAGCCCGCAGCTGGTTCATGTGGCCTGGACTGATAGCAAAGGTACGTTCCCCGGACTCGCCAATCAGCGTAAAGCAACGACCAATCGGGCCATCCACGCCTTGTAGATAGTTAAGATCGGTACGGCTGGAAGTGTTACACAGGTAACGATAGGCATAACTGCCAATTTCAATATTGCTGCACATGACGCCCAGCAGCACCGAACGGTCGTCCGCGAGCACCGAGTAGTTGTGCATGGTGTTACCAATGGTGCCACCCGCAAACTGATGGGTAATCAGGTTTTTCTGTTTTAGTTCCTGATAAAGCGCTTCGGCTACATCATCCTCAATCACCAGTGAATGCCCGGCGCTTAATCCATAACGCTCAATAAATTCATCATCCACTTTCGCTTCAATATCGACCAGCGTTTGATCGATACCCACTACCCAGGCAGCGCTGGTTTCGTTTTCTGGCTGGAATTGCTGAAGCAGCGGATCGCGTGCGTTTACGGGGAAGTAATGTTTGGATTTACGTTTACCGGGAAATTTCATGGTTGTTTTTACGGGTGGTTAACTGAGCGGCGAATGTTAACACAATCTGACGGGAGCGCGCGAGACGCAGCCAGTTTCAATATCAGCAGGCGGGATCGCATTTTCATGGCAGTGGTTCCTTACAATGACGTAATTTGAAAGGAGTTTTTGTATGAAGCCGGAAAACAAACTACCTGTTCTGGACCTTATTTCTGCTGAAATGAAGACCGTTGTGAATACTCTTCAGCCGGATTTACCGCCCTGGCCCGCAACGGGAACGATTGCTGAGCAACGACAGTATTACACGCTTGAGCGCCGATTCTGGAATGCGGGCGCTCCAGAAATGGCAACCAGAGCTTACATGGTTCCAACAAAATATGGGCAGGTGGAAACACGTCTCTTTTGTCCGCAGCCAGATAGCCCAGCGACGCTATTTTATTTGCATGGAGGCGGTTTTATTCTCGGCAATCTCGATACCCACGATCGCATCATGCGCCTGCTGGCAAGCTACAGCCAATGTACGGTGATTGGTATTGATTACACCCTTTCACCTGAAGCGCGTTTTCCGCAAGCGATAGAGGAAATTGTGGCTGCTTGTTGTTATTTCCACCAGCAGGCGGAGGATTATCAAATCAATATGTCCCGCATTGGCTTTGCCGGTGATTCCGCAGGTGCCATGCTGGCGCTCGCCAGTGCGTTGTGGTTGCGTGATAAACAGATCGATTGCGGTAAAGTTGCGGGCGTTTTGCTGTGGTATGGGCTTTACGGATTACGGGATTCCGTGACTCGTCGTCTGTTGGGCGGTGTCTGGGATGGCTTAACGCAACAGGATTTGCAGATGTACGAAGAGGCATATTTAAGCAACGACGCGGACCGCGAGTCGCCGTATTACTGTCTGTTTAATAATGATCTCACTCGCGAAGTTCCGCCCTGTTTTATTGCCGGGGCGGAGTTCGATCCGCTGCTGGATGACAGCCGTCTGCTTTACCAGACGTTAGCGGCGCATCAGCAGCCCTGTGAGTTCAAACTCTACCCAGGCACGCTGCACGCCTTTTTGCATTATTCACGGATGATGAAAACCGCCGACGAGGCTCTTCGCGACGGCGCTCAGTTCTTTACCGCTCAGCTTTAGCGATACGCGGCAACAAGATTAGCCATCATTTCGATATGTTCCGGCGTGGCATTAAGCGCCGGAATATATTCATATTTTTTCCCGCCGGCACCGAGGAAGACCTCACGGTTTTGCTCGGCAATCTCTTCCAGCGTCTCCAGACAATCCGCAGCAAAGCCCGGGCACATCACCTGAATATGACCTACGCCTTTTTCTCCGAGCATTTTCAGCGTTTCGTCGGTATAAGGCATCAGCCAGGGTTCCCGACCAAAGCGCGACTGAAAGGTCATCATCACTTTTTCCGGTGCCATCCCCAATGCGGAAGCCAGTTCACGAGTCGTTGTGCGGCAACGTTGCGGGTAATCATCGCCTTCATCTGCATAACGCTGGGGAATGCCATGATAAGAGAGCAGTAGCAGATCCGGTTCGCCATGTTTGGCAAAAGAAGCGCGTACGCTGTTCGCCAGTGCATTAATGTAATCGTGGTTATCGGCGTAATCACGTATAAACGATATCCCCGGAATGCTACGTTTGCGCGCCAGAATGCGTGCCAGTTCATCCCATACCGCACCGACCGTAGAACAGGAGAATTGCGGATAAAGCGGCAGCACCACAATATGATCTACATGCTCTGCCAGGAGTTCATCTACGGCGCTTTCCAGTGATGGCGAGCCGTAGCTCATTCCCAGCGCTACGGGCATCTCCGGTAAACGTTGTGCCAGCGCCTGCTGTTGCTGGCGGCTGTAAACCATCAGCGGCGAGCCACCTTCCATCCAGACAGAGGCATACAGCTTCGCCACACGCGGCGAGCGCAGCGGCAAAATCACGCCGCGCAGCAATGGCCACCATAACAACCGTGAGGTATCAACCACGCGTCTGTCGCTTAAAAATTGTTTCAGATAGCGTTTTACCGCTTCAGGTGTGGGGGCATCGGGCGTACCCAGGTTTGCCAGCAGGATACCGGTTTTAGTCTGACGCATTACCGCCTCTTATCGATTCAACTTGTTGATAATTGTAGCGGAAAAGTGAGGAAGAAGAACTAATTGCTGTGAGAGGTCAAATCAGAAAAAGGAATAGCGCAGATTGAGGTTTTTGTAAAAGGCCGAATGAATATCCGGCCTGAGATTGCTGATAAGTTTGCTTGTGCGGGCCTGTTCCCCTCACCCTAACCCTCTCCCCGAGGGGGCGAGGGGACTGTCCGTGCGCGCTTTCGAATTAGCCGAGGATTTTTTCCAGATCAGCGCGAACTTCAGCAACCGGCTTGGTGCCGTCAACTTTCGCGTATTTGGTATTACCCGCTTCTGCTTCTTTGGAGTAGTAGCCGATCAGCGGTGCTGTCATCTGATGGTATTCAACCAGACGTTTACGTACGGTCTCTTCCTGATCATCTTTACGGGTAGTCAGTTCTTCACCGGTAACGTCGTCTTTGCCTTCTACTTTCGGCGGATTGAATTTAACGTGATAAACACGACCAGACGGCGCATGAACGCGGCGACCGACGATACGGTCAACGATCAGTTCGTCCGGTACGTCGAATTCCAGAACGTAATCAACATTGATGCCCGCTTCTTTCATCGCGTCTGCCTGCGGAATGGTACGCGGGAAGCCGTCCAACAGGAAACCATTACGGCAGTCTTCCTGAGCAATGCGCTCTTTAACCAGCGCGATCACCAGTTCGTCGGTGACCAGTTTGCCAGCATCCATAATGTCTTTTGCTTGTTTACCCAGCTCGGAGCCAGATTTGACCGCAGCACGCAGCATATCGCCAGTGGAGATTTGCGGAATACCATATTTCTCCATGATGAACTGAGCCTGAGTCCCTTTCCCCGCGCCCGGAGCGCCAAGCAGAATGATACGCATTGCGAAAATCCCCTTAAAATGTGTCGAATTTTTTGAAAAAGCGATAAACGATACCACCAACAGGCGATTGCCTCAAGAAAGGCACCTGGGGCTGAAACGGTTAATGGCGAGATAATTTGCGGAAAGTGCAGATGATGAAAAGAAAAATGCCGGATGACACGAAGGTCATCCGGCATTACATCAGGAAACCAGCAGCTGGTTCATACGACGAATAAACAGGTTCGGATCTTCCAGCGTGCCGCGTTCTGCCAGCAGCGCCTGATCCAGCAGCAGTTCTACCCACTCGCTGAACTTCGCTTCATCTTCAGTATCTGCCGCACGTTTCACCAGTACGTGATCCGGGTTCAGTTCGAAGATGTATTTCACTTCTGGCACTTTCTGGCCCGCCGCAGCGAACAGTTTCGCCATCTGAGTGCTCATTTCGTCCGCGTCGGTCGAAACGATCGCTGGCGTATCGGTCAGACGGTGAGTCAGACGGACATCTTTCACGCGCTCGCCGAGCAGGGCTTTCACACGGTCGATGAACGGAGTCAGTGCTTTCTCCGCTTCTTTCGCGCTCTCATCAACTTCGTCAGCCAGTTTTTCAAGCGACTCGTCAACTTTAGACACCGACTGGAACGGTTTACCGTCGAACTCAGTCAGATAGTTCATCATCCACTCATCGATGCGGTCGGAAAGCAGCAGAACTTCGATGCCTTTCTTACGCAGCAGTTCCAGGTGCGGGCTGCTCTTCGCTGCCGCATAGCTGTCTGCGGTGATGTAGTAGATTTTCTCCTGCCCTTCTTTCATGCGGGAAACGTAGTCTTCCAGAGATACGGTCTGCGCAGAAGAATCGGTATGGGTAGAAGCAAAACGCAGCAGTTTGGCGATCGCTTCCTGGTTAGCGAAATCTTCCGCCGGACCTTCTTTCAGTACCAGGCCAAACTGTTGCCAGAAGGTCTGGTATTTTTCCGCGTCGTCTTTCGCCAGTTTTTCCAGCATTTGCAGCACACGCTTGGTCAGCGCATTGCGCAGGTTACGCGTTACCGTGCTGTCCTGGAGGATTTCACGGGAAACGTTCAGCGGCAGATCGCTGGAGTCAATCAGACCACGCACGAAGCGCAGATAGTTCGGCATGAACTGTTCTGCGTCGTCCATGATGAACACACGCTGAACATACAGTTTCAGGCCGTGTTTATGATCGCGGTTCCACATATCCCACGGAGCCTGGGACGGGATGTACAGCAGGCTGGTGTACTCCTGCTTACCTTCAACACGGTTGTGGCTCCAGGTCAGCGGATCATTAAAGTCGTGGGCGATGTGTTTGTAGAACTCTTTGTACTCTTCATCGGTGATTTCCGACTTGTTACGAGTCCACAGCGCCTGCGCTTTGTTGATTTTCTCCCAGGAGATAACGGTTTCGCCGTCTTTCTCTTCGCGTTTTTCGATCTCTACCGGCAGCGCGATATGGTCGGAGTATTTGCTGATGATGGAACGCACGCGCCAGTCATCGAGGAACTCGTCTTCGCCTTCACGCAGATGCAGGGTGATTTCAGTACCACGATCTTCTTTGGTGATGTCGGCAACGGTGTATTCACCTTCGCCAGCCGATTCCCAGAAGACGCCATTTTCTGGTTTTTCGCCTGCCGCGCGAGTACGCACGGTCACTTTGTCGGCCACGATAAACGCAGAGTAGAAACCAACACCAAACTGACCGATCAGCTGGCTGTCTTTCGCCTGGTCAGAACCCAGGGATTCGAGGAATGATTTGGTACCGGATTTAGCGATAGTCCCCAGATGGTCAATCACTTCGTCGCGGGTCATCCCCACGCCGTTATCGGAGATGGTCAGCGTACGCTTGTCTTTATCGAAAGAGACACGAACGCGTAGTTCGCCATCACCTTCGTACAGGTCCGGGTTAGAGAGCGCACGGAAACGCAGCTTGTCCGCCGCATCGGAGGCGTTAGAGATAAGCTCACGCAGGAAGATTTCTTTATTGGAATAGAGAGAATGGATCATCAGGTGCAGAAGCTGTTTCACTTCTGACTGAAAACCACGAGTTTCTTGTCCTTTCATGTAGGTCTACCTCAATAATGCCATTTTAAGGTTAAAAACAGGATGTGGGAGAGATGGGGACAAGGGAGAATAATTTCAAGCGAGAGCAGGTGATCCTGCTCTCGTTTGCTTAAAAACGAATCTTATGACGCCCGGCAAGGGAGTGTGACAACGTGGTGCCGTCGACCATTTCTAGCTCGCCGCCAACCGGAACGCCATGAGCGATTCGGCTGGCTTCCACGTCATATTGCGCGCAAAGCTCGGCAATGTAGTTAGCGGTAGCTTCACCTTCAACCGTGGGGTTGGTGGCGAGGATCACTTCAGTGATTTTTTCCTCTGCCAGACGCTGTTCCAGACGATCAAGCCCGATATCATCCGGACCGATGCCGTCCAGCGGTGACAGATGCCCCATCAACACAAAATAACGACCTGAAAACTGCCCCGTCTGCTCAATGGCGTAGATGTCCGCCGGACTCTCCACCACGCAGATTTGACCGTTTTCCTGACGACGCGGATTCGAACAGATGTTACAGACTTCCTGTTCGGTGAAAGTGCGGCAATCGGCGCAGTGGCCGATTTCCGACATCGCCCGGGTGAGCGCCTGCGCCAGACGCATCCCGCCGCTACGATCGCGCTGAAGCAGCGTGAACGCCATACGCTGCGCCGACTTCGGGCCAACGCCCGGCAGACAGCGCAGTGCTTCCATAAGCTGTGTTAACAGCGGGCTGGTTTGCATCAGAACGGCATCTTAAAGCCAGGCGGCAGCTGCATTCCGGAGGATACAGAGGCCATTTTTTCTTTCTGCGTTTCTTCAATACGACGTGCTGCGTCGTTGAATGCTGCAGCCACCAGGTCTTCCAGCATCTCTTTGTCGTCTTCCAGCAGGCTCGGGTCGATCTCTACGCGACGGCAGTTGTGTGCACCGTTGATGGTCACTTTTACCAGACCTGCGCCAGATTCGCCGGTGACTTCCAGCTGCGCGATCTCTTCCTGCATTTTCTGCATTTTTTCTTGCATCTGCTGGGCTTGCTTCATCAGGTTACCCAGACCGCCTTTACCAAACATAGGTTTCTCTCTCAATCACGTTAAGGATGACGAACGTAAGCTGTGCTTACGATCAAATGGGGCGGATACTTTCTTCATCCAGCTCCGCATCGAAGAACCGACGCAGGGTCTGAATATTATTATCCGCAATAATGGACTCGCGCGCCTGCGCAAGTTTTTCTTCGTATATCGCCTGACGCCACTCCAGCGGCGTACGCACCGCGGGATTATCATCTTCAACGATAGTCAGTTCAACCGTTGAACCTTTTAACATGCTCAACGCTTCAGCCAGTTTTTGCTGTGCACCGCGGTTGTTCAAATGCCGCTGAGAGGAGCGCAAATGCAGACATACTGCGTTGTCGCTCTCCTCTTTCCAGGCATTTAACGCCACCTGTTCGACCAGTTTTGGTAGCGAAAGTTGGCTCACCTGTGCCGCCCACGGGTCGCGCTCAATGGCTTCTGCCGCTAGCTTCGCCGCCAGTTCCGGCGTTTTTTCATGTTCCAGCGCTTTTTTCAGCGCCTTCGGCGTGGCGACCACTTCTTTTTGCTGCATCACCGGAGTGGTCGCCTTCCAGCGATACGCTTCTTTTTTGGCTGGCGCTTTTTCCAGCGCCGATGGCACCGGACGCGCCTGAACGCGATCGGTGACCGAAGCCAGTCTTTCCAGCGCAGCGTTATTCACCGGCCGCGCGCGGGTAGCGGCTGCCGGTTCACTCTTTTTTGCTTTGGTTGCTCCCTGCACGCGCTGCAACTGCTGGCGCGCCGCCAGCACCTGGCTGGTGGTTTCCGGGAGCGGTACAGTCGGTGCCTGCTGCGGCGCTGATTGCGGTTGCGGCGGCACCTGGGTTGGCGTCATTACTGCCGTTGGCGCGACGGGTGCAAAGGACTGTCGTGGCACTTCTGGCTCAGGCAGCGGCATACGCGGATGGAATGCCAGCGCGCGCAGCAGCGTCATCTCAACGCCCATGCGACGGTCCGGCGCATACGGTAATTCTTTGCGACCAATCAACAGCGTCTGATAGTAAAGCTGAATATCCGTCGGCGGTATGGTGCGCGCCAGTTCACGCATCCGCAGCTCGATGGCGGCCATGTCGTTGCCAAGTGCAGCAGGCGAAAGTTGTACCATCGCAATACGATGCAACAGGCCGAGCATTTCCACCAGCAACGCTTCCCACTCGATACCACGGGCAGCGGCTTCATTAATCAGCGCCATTACGCGCTCGCCGTTGGCCTCGACCATCGCTTCAACCAGCGACAGCGCCTGATCGTCGTCAAGCGTACCCAGCATCGCACTGACCGCCTGGGTTGAAACCTGGCCGTCACCGCTGGCAATCGCCTGGTCGGTCAGACTTAAGGCATCTCGCAGGCTGCCTTCAGCGGCGCGTGCCAGCAATTGCAGCGCCCGCGGCTCGTGAGCGATATGTTCTTCGTTGAGGATGTGCTCAAGCTGATGGCGAATTTGCTCGACATCCAGCGCCTTGAGATGAAATTGCAGACAGCGTGACAAAATCGTCACCGGCAATTTCTGTGGATCGGTCGTCGCCAGCAGAAACTTAACGTGCTCCGGCGGCTCTTCAAGGGTTTTTAACAGTGCGTTAAAGCTGTGGCGCGACAGCATATGCACTTCGTCGATCAGATAAACTTTGAAACGACCACGCGCCGGAGCGTACTGGACGTTATCCAGCAGGTCGCGGGTATCTTCAACTTTGGTGCGCGAGGCGGCGTCGATTTCAATCAGATCGACAAAGCGCCCCTGCTCGATTTCACGACAGTTATCGCACACGCCGCACGGCGTCGCGGTAATGCCGGTTTCGCAGTTTAGCCCCTTCGCCAGCAGTCGGGCGATAGAGGTTTTTCCGACGCCACGGGTGCCGGAAAAAAGATAAGCATGATGAATACGCCCTAACGACAAGCCGTTCGCCAGTGCGGTCAGCACATGTTCCTGGCCGACGACGTCAGCAAAGGTTTGTGGGCGCCATTTTCGGGCTAAGACCTGATAACTCATTGGCAGGCTCTGAAACGCTGGAAGGTGGATTCACGAAGGGGTAATGCTAACACAGCCCCGTCAGAACGGCGAGGCTGAATGCACATCTTGTGCTGTCCGTAGCGTGGGCAGCACAAGACTGGCGATAATTAATGGCCCGGGAACGGGACAAGGCTGTAGCTGGTAATGCCCTGTTTTTCGAGACGCTGTTCGCCGCCGAGATCGAACAGGTTGATAATGAACGCAGCGTCAGCCACTTCACCACCCAGACGACGGATCAGTTTAACGGTCGCTTCGATAGTGCCGCCGGTTGCCAGCAGGTCGTCCACCACCAGAACTTTGTCGCCCGGTTTGATGGCATCAACGTGGATCTCCAGCTGATCGGTGCCGTATTCCAGGTCGTAAGTTTCACTGATGGTTTCACGCGGCAGTTTGCCCGGTTTACGGACCGGTACAAAGCCAACGCCCAGACCCAGAGCTACCGGAGCGCCAAACAAGAAGCCACGCGCTTCGGTGCCGACAACTTTGGTAATGCCCGCATTTTTGTAACGCTCAACCAGCAAGTCGATGCTGAGAGCGTAAGCTTTCGGGTCTTCCAGTAAGCTGGTGACATCGCGGAAAAGAATGCCGGGTTTTGGGTAGTCCTGAATGCTTTTGATGCTATTTTTGAGATACTCAAGCTGCTGTGCAGTCGCGGTCATAAGTGTATGCCTGCTTGTTACGGTGGTACTCACGGCGCGTTTTAAACGTATCAAAAGTAACAGTTGTTTAACCTTTGACCGCCTGCGCCTGTGCTCGAAAACGCCAGAATGTACTGGCTGTACGCAATAATTGCAACTGCGATTGTTGTGCTTCAGTGCTTTTCTTGCTTTTCATCAATCACCGGAATTCGCCACATATAGAAAAGCAAACAGGCGAGAATTACCAGCAACATGATGCGCACCCATGGCATCTGGACGAACCACAGAGAAATGGCAAACGTGAGCAAAATAAGCAAAATCGCCCGCGGTTTGACGCCGCGCGGCATCGCATGATGTTTCTGCCAGAAACGTAGATAGCTGCCAAACCATGAGCGGTACAGCAACCAGGCGTGAAAGCGCGGGGAAGAACGGGCAAAGCACCAGGCCGCCAGCAGGATAAACGGCGTCGTCGGTAATACCGGTAATACCACGCCCAGCGTACCCAGCACTACCGCCAGCCAGCCAATGATGATTAAAATGATTCGTTGCATATTGAGTGTTGTCAGCTTACAGAGTGGCTACTTTAGCATAACAATTATCATTTTCATTGAGGTCTTATCGTGAAAACCGCCCTGCTGCTGGAAAAACTGGAAGGACAGCTCGCTACGCTGCGTCAGCGTTGTGCCTCGGTGTCACAGTTCGCCACGCTAAGTGCTCGTTTCGACAGGCATCTTTTTCAGACTCGTGCGACAACACTACAGGCTTGTCTCGACGAGGCGGGCGATAATCTGGCTGCGCTTCGTCATGCAGTTGAGCAGCAACAGCTGCCGCAAGTGGCCTGGCTGGCGGAACATCTGGCGGCACAACTGGAAGCCATCGCGCGTGAAGCCTCCGCCTGGTCATTGCGCGAGTGGGACAGTGCACCACCGAAAATTGCCCGCTGGCAGCGTAAACGTATTCAGCATCAGGATTTTGAGCGGCGGCTACGTGAGATGGTTGCCGAACGCAGAGCCCGTCTGGCGCGGGTGACCGATCTCGTGGAACAGCAAACGCTGCATCGTGAAGTGGAAGCCTATGAAGCGCGCCTGGCACGCTGCCGCCATGCGCTGGAAAAAATCGAAAACAGGTTAGCGCGTTTAACCCGCTAGCAATGGAGAGAATATGTCACTGGAAAATGCCCCTGACGATGTCAAACTGGCTGTCGATTTGATTGTGCTGCTGGAGGAAAATCAGATCCCTGCCAGTACCGTGCTGCGCGCGCTGGATATTGTAAAGCGTGATTATGAAAAGAAATTAACGCACGATGATGAGGCGGAAAAGTGAGAAATAAATGGGGTCGCTAAATGTCCCCTAAGGTTGCGGGCAAACGCAAAACTGCCTGATGCGCTACGCTTATCAGGCCTACACCGCTCCTGCAATATATTGAATTCTTGCGGTTTCGTAGGCCGGATAAGGCGGTCACGCCGCATCCGGCATGAACAACGCGCACTTTGTTAGCAATCTCGGGGCAACTAAATGTTGCCCCCTTTCGTTTTTACCCTACCGCTGGCGTCGGGTCATCGCCTTTGTAGTCGCGTTTTACTTCCGTCACCTCATCGCCCTTCTCGTTGTGCAGATGCACTTCAAGCTGGTTAAAGGCAATGTTGATGTCGTTTTCACGGCACAGCTGATCGATAGTACGGTTCAGCTCATCGACAGTACGACTACGGTCACGCAGTTCACGCACATACAGACGCAGCTCATGATCCAACGTGCTGGCACCAAATGCCGTAAAGAAGACTTCCGGCATTGGTTCGTGCATCACCCTTGGGTGCTCAGTCGCCGCCTTCAGTAACACTTTACGCACTTTTTCCAGATCGGAGCCATAGGCCACGCCGAGACGGATCACCAGACGCGTAGTAGTGTCAGTCAACGACCAGTTGATCAGACGCTCGGTAACAAACGCTTTGTTCGGGATGATCACTTCTTTGCGATCGAAATCGGTAATCGTTGTCGCACGAATACGGATCTTACTTACCGTCCCCGAGAAGCTACCAATGGTTACCGTATCGCCAATACGCACCGGACGTTCGAATAGAATGATCAAACCGGAGACGAAGTTACCGAAAATTTCTTGTAAACCAAAACCAAGACCTACGGATAATGCTGCGGCCAGCCACTGGAGTTTATCCCAAGAGACGCCCAGCGATCCGAACACCGTCATCGCACCAACAGCAATAATGATGTAGTTAAGGATGGTAGTAATGGCATACGACGCGCCCTGGCGCATATTCAGTCGCGAGAGCACCAGCACTTCCAGTAAACCAGGCAGGTTGCGAATCAACGCCCAGGCCACCATTGAGGCGATAATCGCAAACAACAGACTGCCCATGGTGACGTTTTTCACCACCGCAGCGCCAGCTTCAGTGCCGTTGTAATGCCAGAGCGTGATGCTGTCGAGATAGCTGAACACGGTGATCAAATCGGACCAAATTGCCCAGAACATGACACCGAACAGCGCAAACATCAGCAACATGGTAATACGCAGCGTCTGCTGGTTAACTTGCTCCAGTGCAATGGTGGGTTCTTCCGGCGGTTCAGCACCTTCTGCGCCCTCTTTCACCAGATTCTGCCGACGCGCCAGCGCACGACGCCAGGCGATACGCCGCGCCGCTACGCTTAAGCCACGCAGTACCGTCTGGTACAGCAGGTTCCAGATGATCACCAGATAAACGGTTTCAATCCAGCGTCCTGCCAGACGCAGCGTAGTGTAGAAGTAGCCTGTAGCAGTCAGCACCATCAGCGCAATCGGGATTATCGACAGCACGGTAATGGTGACCAGCCGCATGGTGTGCGACTCTTTATCACGCCAGCTTTCGCGGCACATCGGCCATACCAGGAAGGCAATCAGCAGCAGGTTGAAGAAAATCATCGCTTGCCCCAGCACATCATCCATCAGATGCAGCGGGGAAAGTTCTGCCACCACAGACCAGAAATGGATAGGCAGCAATGCGAGACTGATGCGGACAATTTGCCGACGCCAGTGGCTGGTCTGCTGTTCCGGCATGCCGAAGTGACGTACGGCAACGCCGTTTTTCTCCAGTACCTTCCAGCACAGGCCAAACACCAGCCAGAATATCGCCAGTTTTTTGCTGAACGACCATAGCAGTTCGCTGATGTTGAGCTGCATGGTCAACAGAATCAGGCCAACCGCGAGAATAATCAGGCACACCGGCAGCGCACGGATCAGGTCGATAAGGATCGCTTTTGGTGTGTTGAGCTGGCTGTCGTTACGCAGGGAACCCACAGCGGAAGCCAGTTTTTGTTGATACGCTTTCAGCCAGCCCAGACGCCAGTGGATCAGCCCGGCAATCAACAGCAGCGGCAAACCAGCGAGGAAAGCGATAAAAACGGCGGGCCAGGCTTTTTGCCAGTTCACCGTGATTTTCATCGACTTAAATTCATCTTTCAGGCTTTGCGGGAACGCTTTGATCCAGTCCCAGTCCATTGGACGGTTACTGTTCACCCAAAAGATTTGCTGAGTCAGGATGGATTTCAGGTTTTTCGACACACTCATTAACTGCTGCTGGTTGATTTGCAGGTTAATGGCCATCATCAGCTGGTTACCCAACTGTTTGTTGAGTTGACCCAGCAATTCGCGACGCATATCAACCACTTGCAATAACGCATCGTGAACTTCGCTGTTGACTTCGTTGGTGTGACCTTCTTCCAGTTTGTTGACGAACGCATCGCTCTGGAAGAGTGCATCACGCTGCTGGTTAACTTCAAACTGTTCGAGACGCAAATCCGCGATGCGGTTGGTCATGTTTTCCAGTTCATCCGCCGAGGGCAGCGTTTGTTGTTGCTGGTAAAGGATACGAGACAACAGCAGGCTGCCCTTCAGGACGGCAATCTGCTCTTTAATATTGCGTTCCGATTGCAGCGCCCGCTCCAGCCAGTTTTTGACTTTAATGTTTTGCTGCATCAACTGATTACCGTTTTCAGTCGCGGTAATCAGACGCTGACTTAACTGCTGGTTAATTTCCAGTTCCTGCTTCACCAGCGGATTAGCCTGAATACGCGCGGCTTCATCCGGGGAGACGGCTTCCTGCGCCGTTTTTTCGGTTAAAGTCAGGCGCTTGCTGTTTACCGCTTCTTGCAACAGTTGTAACTGGTGCTCCAGACGAGCGCTGTTCGCCGTCACGTAATCACGTTGCTTTTGCAAGGTATCCTGCAAGACGGTGTTCCCTTCCAGGCTTTTACGCTGCTGGTCAATCTCCGCATTCAGCAACGCCTGCTGGGCCTGCATTAACACTTTCTGGCTGGGACGTAAGGCTGTCTCGCCGACATCAGTCCCATCCAGACGACTGCGAATTTGTTGCAGCTGCTGCGAAGCGTTATACATCGCATTTTGCACGCGTTCGGGCTGCGTCTGTAACGAAACCAGCTGGCTGTTATAAGACGCTAGATCGTTTTGTGCGTTTTGCAAATCGTCCAGCGCCTGGGCAACGCGAGTTTCCAGCTGGCGCAACGACAGCGTGCTCAGAATTTTGCGCGTTTCTTCGTCGTTATCGACATCGCTAAGTGCTGTTAACGCCGCGGTCGCCTGGCGCATTTTTTCCGGCGCTTCAGCGACTTTTTGCCGTAGCTGAACTGTCTCTTCTTTTATGCGATCGATTTTATCGAGGGTGGCTAATGTATCTGTCAGATCCTGCTGCACCAGTTTGTCCTGAGCAGAAAGATCTTTTTGTTTATTTAGTGAGTCAAGTTGCGCCTGCAGGTCCGCTTTTGTCGGCAGATCACCATTCGATGACGCCCGCGCAAACGCCGTGTTCTGGCATAACAAGACAAAAACAAAAGCAATAAATGCTGAAAAAACAAAATGCCGTGATCGTTTGTAATACTGGAACATAGTCATGATGAATGAAGGTTTCTGAACCTGAAGAACGACCTGAAAAAGTCAAACCGCAAGAATATCACGACGCAGTGAACCAGAATAGCAACGACGAAAATGTCCAGGAAAAATCCTGGAGTCAGATTCAGGGTTATTCGTTAGTGGCAGGATTACGAAGCGTGGGGCACAGGAGATACATCTCCAGTAAGATGGCAACGTAATCGCGGGCTTCTTTTTTAAGATCAAAAGATTGCGGGGCAAAGAGCCAGTTTTCCATCAGGCCGGAAATATAGCCGCGCATAATAATTGCTGCGCGACGCGTCATTAAATCCGCAGGCAACATTTTCGCTTCAATACAATGTTTTAACGTTTGTTCTATACGGTCATAACTTTCCAGACAGAGATTACGTTGTGCCTGTTGCACAACAGCCATTTCTCCGACAAATTCGCATTTGTGGAATATAATCTCCATCAATAATCGACGCCGTTCTTCTGTCACCGTGGATTCAAGAACATGAATTAATATCTCTCTTAAGGTAATGACTCCAACTTACTGATAGTGTTTTATGTTCAGATAATGCCCGATGACCTTGTCATGCAGCTCCACCGATTTTGAGAACGACAGTGACTTCCGTCCCAGCCTTGCCAGATGTT